>NZ_JBFTNR010000511.1:0-3083 GCF_056665995.1 Stenotrophomonas sp. 05L44_2 | reverse complement strand
TCACAACGAACCGGAATCAGTCGCCCTGCTGCTTCTGCAGGTGCTCCCAACGCTCCTGGGCGTCGATGGTGCGCTCGGCGGTCAAGCGCGCTTCAAGGCGCTCCAGGCCGATCTCTTCACCGGTGTCCACGCAGTACCCGTAATCACCTGCTTCCAGGCGCTTGAGGGTGCTGTCGATCTTGCCGATCAGCTTGCGGTAACGGTCACGGGTGCGCAGCTCCAGCGAGTTCTCGGTTTCGCGGGTCGCGCGCTCGGCTTCATCGCCGATGTCACGCACTTCCTCACGCAGGTTCTCGATGGTCTGCTTGGACTCTTCCACCAGGTCGGCGCGCCAGTTCTGCAGGCGCTGACGGAAGTACTCCTGCTGCAGCGGGCTCATGTACTCCTCGTCCGAGGCCGGCTTGTAGCCTGCCGGCAGGATCGGGCGGCCAGTGGCCTCGTCGGTCTTGTATTCGACGACCTTGTACTTGCTGCGCGGCGCAGGTGCCGTCGAACGGGCGGCAACGGCCACGGCGACCTTGCCCACGGGGCGGGTCACGGTCTTCGGAGCGGAATCGGATTTCACGGCGGTTTTGGCAGGCGATTTCGAAACGGGCACGGGATTCTTGGATTGCGGGGCGGTCGATGCTGCAGAAGCGGCGGCCGGGGCCGGCTTGGGGGCCGGTTTGGCTGCCGCCACTGCCGCGGTCTTGGCCGGGACAGACTTGGCCGGGGCCGGCTTCGCAGCTGGCTTCGGTGCGGACTTCACTACAGGGGCCGGCGTCGGCTTGGCGGCCGGCGGGGCGACATTCTTGGCAACCTTCTTGGCCGGTGCCGGCTTGGCAGGCGCCACCTTCTTTGCTGCCGGTTTGGCAGCAGGCGCGGCGGCAACCTTCTTCACCACCGGCGCCTTCTTGCTGGCAGCGGCAGGTTTGGCCTTGACCGGCGCAGCGGGCTTCTTCGCCACTGCCGGCTTGCCGGATTTCACCGGCGCTTTCTTTGCGGTGGCCTTCCTGGCCGCCGGCTGTGAGGATGCCGCCTTGGTCGCCGGCTTGCTGGCCGGCTTCTTGGCAACGGGCTTGGCCGCCAACTTCTTCACAACAGGCTTGGCGGTTTTCTTGGCGGCCTTGACGGCCTTCTTTGCAGTTTTTTTAGCAGCCACGAAACGCTCTTCCTTGGATTCCCCGGGGCCCGGGAAAGCGGGCCTTTATAGCCTACCCGACCCGCAGCAGCAACCTTGGGGGCCCGCTCCATTCAGTCCAGGAGTCAACGGGTCCAAGGTGCGGTCCGACGAACACGGACCGCCTTGCGCGGTACGGAACCTGTCCGGCACCTGGAGGGGTGCCGCTAGCGGTCGCAGGCCATCTACGACATGCGACCAACGGCCCATCCTGCACAAATGCGGCCTTCATGCCAACTGGCTTAAGATGACTGCGTGATCTCGCGCCTGCTCATCGCCCTGCTGCGCTTCTACAAGCGCTTCATCAGCCCGCTGCTGGGGCCTCGCTGCCGTTTCGTGCCGAGCTGCTCTGAATACGCCATGGATGCCATCTCCCGGCACGGCCCGCTGCGCGGCAGCTGGCTGGCGGCGCGACGGCTGGGCCGCTGCCATCCGTTCCATCCCGGCGGCTTCGATCCAGTGCCCGAATCTCCCAACGCCCCCTCTTGCCGTTGCACAGGAAAACACTGACATGTCCTCCACGCTCATCACCAATGCCCGCCTGGTCAACGAAGGCCGCACCTTCGAAGGCGACCTGCGTATCGAGAACGACCGCATCGCGCAGATCGGCAAGGGTTTGACTCCGCGTGATGGCGAACAGGTGGTGGATGCGGCCGGGCGCTGGCTGCTGCCCGGGATGATCGACGACCAGGTGCATTTCCGCGAACCCGGCCTGACCCACAAGGGTGACATCGCCAGCGAATCGGCCGCGGCCGTGGCCGGTGGCCTGACCAGCTTCATGGACATGCCCAACACCAACCCGCCGACCCTGGATTCGACCATCCTGGAAGCCAAGTACGAGCTGGCGCGCGGCCGTGCCTGGGCCAACTACGGTTTCTACCACGGTGCCAGCAACGACAACCTCGACGCCATCCGTGCGCTCGATCCGAAGAAGGCGCCGGGCGTGAAGGTGTTCATGGGCGCGTCCACCGGCAACATGCTGGTCGACAACCCCGAAACCCTGGACGCGATCTTCCGCGAGTGCCCCACCCCGATCATCACGCACTGCGAAGACACGCCGATGATCGATGCCAACCTGAAAGCGTTCCAGGAGAAGTACGGCGACGCACTGACCCCGGAGATGCACCCGGACATCCGTTCGCGTGAGGCCTGCATCAAGTCGACGCGGCTGGCCATGTCGCTGGCGCGCAAGCATGGCACCCGCCTGCACGTGCTGCACATCTCCACCGCCGACGAACTGGCGCTGTTCGAGAAGGGCCCGCTGATCCGCGCCGACGGCAGCCGCAAGCAGATCACCGCCGAGACCTGCGTGCACTTCCTGCACTTCGCCCGCCCGGATTACGCGACCAAGGGCAACCTGATCAAGTGCAATCCGGCGATCAAGGACGTGGCCGATCGCGAGGCGATCACCGCCGCGTTGGCTGACGACGTGCTGGACGTGCTGGCCACCGACCACGCCCCGCATACCTGGGAAGAGAAGCAGAAGCCCTATGCGCAGGCGCCGTCGGGCCTGCCGCTGGTGCAGTACGCGCTGGTTGCCGCACTGGAACGCGTGCACGAAGGCAAGCTGACCCGCGAGCAGGTCGTGCAAAAATTCGCCCATGCCCCGGCCCAGTTGTTCGATGTGGAAGAGCGTGGCTTCCTGCGCGAAGGCTACTTCGCCGACCTGGTGCTGGTGGAAGATGTGCCGTTCACGGTCAAGCGCGAGGACGTGCTGTCCAAGTGCGGCTGGTCGCCGTTCGAGGGCACCACGTTCCGTTCGCGCGTGGCCTCCACCTGGGTCAACGGCCAGCTGGTGTGGGACGGCAGCACGCTGGTGGGCAAGCCCGCCGGCCAGCGCATGACCTACGACCGCTGATGCGTCCGGCACTCATGTTCGCGGCGCTGCTGCTGGCAGCGCCCCTGCTCTCCGCAGCCCAGGCAC
>NZ_JBFTNR010000510.1:0-3089 GCF_056665995.1 Stenotrophomonas sp. 05L44_2 | reverse complement strand
CGCTTGGCTTGACCCCGGCGCACGGCCTGCCGACCATAAGCTGTTACACGCGACATCGACGGCCGCACCCACCCGGCACGTCCCCGTCTCCTGCCGCGTTCCCCCACTGATGCCGGCCCTGCGGCCGCATCGCCCTGTTTCCCYGTCCGGCGTGTGCTGGAGGAAAGTGCTTTGATCATCAAAATCGTACTTGCGGCGCTGTTCGTGTCCTGCGTGCTGTACATCCACTTCCGTGGCAAGGTCCGTGCGCGCTGGTCGCGCCAGCTGCTGGACCACTCCAGCTTCATGGCCCCGATCAACGTGGTCATGTACATGTTCTCCAAGGTGCCGACCACGCCGTTCCTGGACCCGGGCAAGGAATTCCCGCAGCTGGAGCCGCTGCGGCAGAACTGGCAGATGATCCGCGACGAGGCACTGGCGCTGCGCGATGCGCAGGCGATCGCTGCCTCCAGCACGTTCAATGATGCCGGCTTCAATTCATTCTTCCGCCGCGGCTGGAAGCGCTTCTACCTGAAGTGGTACGGCCCCTCGCACCCGTCGGCCAAGGCGATGTGCCCCAGGACCACCGCGCTGCTGGAATCGCTGCCGGACGTGCGCGCGGCGATGTTCGCGCAGCTGCCGTCGGGCAGCGAGCTGCGCCCGCACCGCGACCCGTTCGCCGGTTCGCTGCGCCTGCACCTGGGCCTGGCCACGCCCAACAACGATGCCTGCTACATCGAAGTGGACGGCATCAAGAAGAGCTGGCGCGACGGTGAGTGGATGATGTTCGACGAAACCTACATCCACCATGCGCACAACGAGACGCCCGATGACCGGGTGATCCTGTTCTGCGATATCGCCCGCCCGCTGCGCTTCGGCCTGCCGGGCCTGTTCAACCGCCTGGTGGCGTCCACGCTGCTGGCCGGTGGCGCCTCGCCGAACCTGCCGGGCGACCCGACCGGTGGCGTCAACAAGGCCTTCGGCAGCGTATACAAGGTGCGGCTGAAGGCCAAGGCGCTGCGCGAGCGCAGCGTGGTGGCCTATCAGGTGATCAAGTGGGGCCTGGTGGTGGCGGTGATCGCCGGTATCTGGGCGCTGTAAGCGGACCGCCGCCGGGCATGGCCCGGCGCTACCGGAAAACGAAAAAACCCGCGCTGTCGCCAGCGCGGGTTTTTGCTTTGGTAGGTGCCAACCTTGGTTGGCACGCTTTCCGATCAACCCTTCAGCGCCGCCTTCACGAACGGCGGGGTCACCAGCACGCCGGTGTGCAGCGCGGCGGTGTAGTACAGGGTGTCGAAGGTCTTGGCGGCCGAATCGGCCTGGCGGAAGTCGAAGCTGCTGTCGCCCTTGCGCGCCAGGGTCACGCTCCACCAGCCGGTGGGGTAGCACGGCTGCGGGAACGGCAGGGTCTTGAACGAGCCGAAGCCGGCCTTGCCCATCTCGGTGCGCATTTCGTTGATCAGCTCCAGCTGCATCAGCGGCGACTCGGACTGCTGCACCAGGATGCCGTCGTCCTTCAGGGCCTTGAAGCAGCTCTCGTAGAACGCCTTGTTGAACAGGCCTTCGCCCGGGCCGACCGGATCGGTCGAATCGACAATCACCACGTCCACGCTGCCGGCCGGGCAGTTGGCCATGTAGGCCACGCCGTCGTCGAACATCAGCTCGGCGCGCGGGTCGTCGTTGGAATCGCACAGTTCCGGGAAGTGCTTGCGCGCCATCACGGTCACCTGCTCGTCGATGTCGCACTGGGTCACGCTCTCCACGCCCTTGTGCTTGAGCACTTCGCGCAGGGTGCCGCAGTCGCCGCCGCCGATGATCACCACGCGCTTGGGCGCGGCGTGGGTGAACAGCACCGGGTGGCTGATCATCTCGTGGTAGAAGAAGTTGTCCTTGCTGGTCAGCATGATGGCCCCATCGATGGTCATCAGGTTGCCCCAGTCGGTGGTCTGGAAGATCTCGATCTTCTGGAACGGCGACTGCACTTCGTCCAGCTTGCCGGTGATGCGGTAGCCGATGGCCGAGCCGGTGCGCTCGAAGTGTTCGATGTACCAGTTGCTGTTGTCAGTCATGGGAAAGCATTCCTGTTCGGAGGGGATGGAGCCGGGCTGAAGGCGGGGTGCCACGCATCCGGACGGATCGGCCCGTTCAGGTTCAGACCTGCCACGGGCGCGGGCGCGCATGATAACGAACCTGTGGGCATATAGGCGTTATCATGCCCCCCCTTTTATTTGCCACAAGGCCGACTGCAATGACCGATTGGTCCCTCGACCAAGCCCGCAAGACCTACTCGATCCCGCACTGGGCGGATGGCTATTTCGACGTGGATCAGGCCGGGCACATGGTGGTGAGACCGACCGGGGCGGATGGCCCGGTGGTGTCGCTGCCCAAGGTGGTCGATGCCGCGCGCGCGGCCGGTGCCAAGCTGCCGCTGCTGGTGCGCTTCCCGGACATCCTCGGCCAGCGCCTGGGCAAGCTGCAGGCGGCGTTCGCCCAGGCCCAGCAGGATTGGGACTACCCGGGCGGCTACACCGCCGTGTACCCGATCAAGGTGAACCAGCACCGCGGCGTGGCCGGCACTCTGGCCAGCCACCACGGTGAAGGCTTCGGCCTGGAAGCGGGCAGCAAGCCGGAACTGATGGCCGTGCTGGCGCTGTCGCGCCCGGGTGGCCTGATCGTCTGCAACGGCTACAAGGACCGCGAGTACATCCGCCTGGCCCTGATCGGCCGCAAGCTGGGCCTGCAGACCTTCATCGTCATCGAGAAGCCGTCCGAGCTGAAGCTGGTGCTGGAAGAGTCCAAGGCGCTGGACGTGAAGCCGGGCCTGGGCGTGCGCATGCGCCTGGCCTCGCTGGGCGCCGGCAAGTGGCAGAACAGCGGTGGCGACAAGGCCAAGTTCGGGCTGTCGCCGCGCCAGCTGCTGGACCTGTGGAAGTCGCTGCGCGATACCGAATACGCCGACTGCCTGAGCCTGCTGCACTTCCACATGGGCTCGCAGATYTCCAAYGTGCGCGACATCGCCAAYGGCATGCGCGAAGCCACCCGTTACTTCGTCGAGCTGTCACAGCTGGGTGCGAAGATCACCCACGTCGACGTGGGCGGTGGCCTGGGCG
>NZ_JBFTNR010000509.1:0-3101 GCF_056665995.1 Stenotrophomonas sp. 05L44_2 | reverse complement strand
ACAGCAAGAAGTACAGCTCGACCGCCCGCGGCTTCGTCAACGACGATCCGAACATCCTGGAAGCCCGCGCGCAGTTCTTCTGGTAATACCGGAAGCACGCGTTCGAACGAAGGCACGGCCCAGGCCGTGCCTTCGTCGTTGTGGGCAGGCGGTGGCCGCGCGATGATGCCCTGCCCTGTCGACAAGGACCTTCGGGATGCCTTCTTCGCTCCGCCTGCGCCGCCTGCTTTGCGGTGTCCTGCTCGCTGCCCTGCCCGCCACTGCGTTTGCCTGTGACGATGCGGATACCGTGCGTGAGGCCGCGTATCGGCAGTTGCCGGCCGGCGCGCTGCCGGTCACGGCACGTTTCACCGATGCGGACAGCACGGCCTGCCGCGCGTGGCCCGCGCAGCCCGGCACGACCCTGCTGGCCGTCGCCCAATGGACCGCCCCCGCCTCGGAAGACGTGCGCGGTGGCGACCTGGACCTGCTGCTGATCGATACCGCCAGTGGCCAGCCGCTGGCCTGGACCCGCGTGGCCGATGCGGTCAGCAGTGATGCGCTGCGCTTTACCGGCCTGCGCCTGGACACAGCACGCTGGCAGTTGGACCCCGCCACCCGCGCGTTCGGCGTGCGCATGGACTACAGCGGCAGCTCAGGACCCAACCCGTTCGCGCAGACCGAACTGCAGTTGTTCGTACGCGAGGGCCGGCAGCTGCGCCGGGTGCTTGCCCCGCTGGCCGTCAGTGGCAGTCGCGGCGAATGGGATACGCGTTGCGCCGGCGAGTTCAGCCGCTTCGAGCGCACGCTGGAGATGGGCAGTGCCAATGCCGCTGGCCTGGCGCCGATCGTGGTGCGCGAAAAACGCACCGATACGATCAGCGTCGCCACCGGTGACGACTGCCATGCCACCGACACGACGGCACCCGTACAGCGCTGGACACTGCAGCCCCGCGACGGTCGCTATGCCGTTCCGGAGGCGCTGCGCGGGCTCTGAAGGGCGGGCTTGGGCACCGCCATGACGGCTGTCACGTTCGCGTCATATGACAGACGCGGGCGTGTCATGGAACCGTTATGGAATGTGCACCGAAACGTCGGGCAGCCGCCCCTCGACCACCCCAGGAGTCTCTCCCGTGATCCACGCCTTCAAGTCGCGCGCCGCCGTCGCCATTCTGGCCGCGTCGTCCGTGTTCGCCGCCAACGCCGCCGATGTCACCGGCGCGGGCGCCTCGTTCATCTACCCGGTGATGTCCAAGTGGTCGGCCGACTACAGCACCGCTACCGGCAAGAAGGTCAACTACCAGTCGATCGGTTCCGGCGGTGGTATCGCCCAGATCAAGGCAGCGACCGTGGACTTCGGTTCGTCCGACGCGCCGCTGAAGCCGGAAGAGCTGGCTGCCGCCGGCCTGGCCCAGTTCCCGTCGGTGATCGGTGGCGTGGTGCCGGTGATCAACGTTGCTGGCGTCGCCCCCGGCGCGCTGAAGCTGGACGGCCCGACCCTGGCCRACATCTTCCTGGGCAAGATCACCACCTGGAACGACCCGGCCATCGCCGCCCTCAACAGTGGCCTGACCCTGCCCAGCGGCAAGATCACSATCGTYCAYCGTTCGGAYGGCTCGGGCACCACCTTCAACTTCKYCAACTACCTGTCCAAGGTCAGCCCGGAGTGGAAGAGCAAGGTCGGTGAAGGCACTTCGGTACAGTGGCCGGCCGGCATCGGCGGCAAGGGCAACGAAGGCGTTGCTGCCTACGTGAAGCAGATCAAGGGCGGCATCGGCTATGTCGAACTGTCCTACGCGCTGCAGAACAAGATGTCCTACGCGGCGATGAAGAATGCGGCCGGCAAGATCGTGCAGCCGTCGGACGCCTCGTTCTCGGCCGCTGCGGCCAGCGCCGACTGGGCCAACGCCCGTGACTTCTACCTGGTGATGACCAACGCCCCGGGCGCTGATGCGTGGCCGATCACCGCCACCAACTTCATCCTGGTGCGCAAGCAGCCGAAGAACGTGGCGGGCGCCAAGGCCACGCAGGAGTTCTTCCGCTGGGTCTACAAGAATGGCGATGCGCAGGCCAAGCAGCTGGACTACGTGCCGCTGCCGGACGCGCTGGTGCGCCAGATCGAGACCTACTGGACGCAGAACCTGAAGTACTGAGTTCGTTGCAAGGCGTTCCCCCGCAGGAACGGGGCCGGCGGGTCCTCTCTCCCCCGCCGGCCCCACCGGGCGCTGGATCCTTCGGGGTCCGGCGCTCTTCTTCTTTGTAGGGTTGGTCGTGAAAGGCGCTGCGCTTCCCTTGATGAGTTGCTGCGGCGATGGGCCGGGCTGCGCAGGACGGCCGCAAGTACGTCCTTGTAGGCTCGGCCCATCGCCGCCTGATGGTTCATCGGGGCGCGGTGGGGTCATGGAAGGCAGGAGCGGGGGCAACGGTTACCCGGCCCTCCGCCGCGCTGGGGACCGCGCAGAAGCGCAGTTGGGGCTGTCAGCCGACCCGGCAGCCAACCGTGAATCCCGCGAAACCCTTGCCAGAACGTGATCCAGGACACCTCTGTCATGGACGTCATACGGCTGTAACAAAAACATCATTTCATAGCCGCATCCGCCGACACCGTCGGCTCTACCCCGCTATGGAGTGACCATGAAACTGCACTCGGCCAGCCTTGCCGCCCTTTCCCTGGCCATCGCCCTGGGCCTGTCTGCCTGCGGTGGCGACAAGCAGGCCGCACAGCAGCCGGCCGCTGACGGCGCCGCTGCTCCGGCCGCTGCCGGCGACAAGGTGACCGCTGAGGTCTCCGGTGCCGGCGCCTCCTTCATCTTCCCGCTGGTGTCCAAGTGGTCGGCCGACTACAACACCGCCACCGGCGCGAAGATCAACTACCAGTCGATCGGTTCCGGTGGTGGCATCGCCCAGATCAAGGCCGGCACCGTTGATTTCGGTTCGTCCGACAAGCCGCTGAGCAGCGACGAGCTGGCCCAGGCCGGCCTGGCCCAGTTCCCGTCGGCCATCGGCGGCGTGGTGCCGGTGGTCAACATCGACGGCCTGGAAGCTGGCCCAGGCCGGCCTGGCCCAGTTCCCGTCGGCCATCGGCGGCGTGGTGCCGGTGGTCAACATCGACGGCCTGGAAG
>NZ_JBFTNR010000508.1:0-3103 GCF_056665995.1 Stenotrophomonas sp. 05L44_2 | reverse complement strand
CCTATGATTCGGCCGACGTGGTGGTGGTCAACACCTGTGGCTTCATCGATTCGGCGGTGACCGAATCGCTGGATGCCATCGGCGAGGCGATGAACCAGAACGGCAAGGTCATCGTCACCGGCTGTCTGGGCAAGCGCCCGGAGCAGATCCGCGAGGCGTACCCGAACGTGCTGGCGGTGTCCGGGCCGCAGGATTACCAGAGCGTGATGSARGCRGTGCATGCGGCGCTGCCGCCCAAGCACGACCCGTTCGTGGATCTGGTGCCGGACTACGGCATCAAGCTGACCCCGCGCCACTACGCATACCTGAAGATTTCCGAAGGCTGCAACCACCACTGCAGCTTCTGCATCATTCCGTCGATGCGCGGCAAGCTGGTCTCGCGTCCCGTGGACGAGGTGCTGCGCGAAGCCGAGCGCCTGGTGCGCGGCGGTGTGCGCGAACTGCTGGTGGTTTCGCAGGACACCTCTGCCTACGGCGTGGATGTGAAGTACGCCGAGAAGATGTGGCGCGACAAGGCCTACCAGACCCGCCTGAAGGCGCTGTGCGAAGGCCTGTCCGAACTGGATGCGTGGGTGCGCATGCACTACGTCTATCCGTATCCGCACGTCGATGACGTGGTGCCGCTGATGGCCGAGAACCGGATCCTGCCGTATCTGGACATCCCGTTCCAGCACGCCAGCCCGCGCATCCTGCGCCTGATGAAGCGCCCCGGCGCGGTCGAGAAGACCCTGGAGCGGGTGCAGAACTGGCGCCGCATCGCACCGGACATCACCGTGCGTTCGACCTTCATCGTCGGTTTCCCGGGCGAGACCGAGGCCGAGTTCGAAGAGCTGCTGTCCTTCCTGGACGAAGCGCAGCTGGACCGCGTCGGTGCGTTCGCCTACTCACCGGTGGAGGGCGCTACGGCCAACAACCTGCCGGACCCGGTGCCGGAAGAAGTGAAGCAGGAACGACYGGCGCGCTTCATGGAGAACCAGGCGCAGATTTCGGCTTCGCGTCTGGAAGCCAAGATCGGCACGGTGCAGCAATGCCTGGTCGATGCCATCGAAGGCGATATCGCGGTGGCCCGTTCCAAGGCCGATGCGCCGGAGATCGACGGCCTGGTGCATATCCAGAACGCAGACCAGGTGGCGTTGCGCGTGGGTGAGTTCGTCGACGTGGAAATCACCGAGAGCGACGAGCACGATCTCTACGGCGACGCACTGCCGCCGACCACGCGCCCGGCATTCGACCTCAAGGTGCTGTGACCGGGGCGGAGGCTGCTGATGGCGGCCCCCGCCGCTTCGTGCCGCCGCTGCGTGCGGCGGTGGACAGGGCTGCCTTCGATCATCCGCTGTTTGCCGGTATCGCCGGGTTCGGTGATCTGCTGACGGCAGCGGACTGGCCACGCGTGGTCGATCTGGACGCGCGCCTGGCGCTGCCGGGCAAGCGCGTTGTTGAACAGGATGCGGCGTTGCTGGCCGACGGCCTGCACTACGAAACGCGCATTGCCGAAGGGCGCATCGCAACCCGCGCGGGCAACTGGCACGACCTGTTCAACGCCCTGGTCTGGGCACGCTACCTGCCGATCAAGTGCRCACTCAACGCGCAGCAATGCCGGCACATCGAGGGCATGGCCGCAGGACAGCGCAACCGCGCGCAGGCCGCGCTGACCCAGTTCGATGAAACCGGCGTGGTGGTACGCGTGCGCGACCCGGCATTGCTTGCAGCCTGGGATGCTCACCAGTGGCGCGTGCTGTTCCAGCCGATCCATTGGCAGTCAGGACGGATCGCCATCGCCGCGGTATTCGGTCATGCCTTGATGGAACAGGCGCTGCTGCCGGGCCGGCTGCTGGTCGGCAAATGCGTGGTGCTGCAGGGCGATGACGATGCGGGCTGCATCGACACGGTCGCGCGCGCCATCGAGGAGGGCAGGGTGCTGCTCGATCCCTTGGAACTGCGTCCGCTGCCATTGGCGGGTATTCCCGGCTGGCACACCGACCAGGCGCCAGCCTTTTACGCGAACGACGATTACTTCCGTCCGCTGCGCGAAGGGCGCCGCTATCCGCCGCCGCTTCTGTAGAACCGGGCCCATGCCCGGCTGAGCGCCGCTGCCCGCCACAGGCTCAGCCGTTGGCCGCGGTCTCGTACTCCACACCGATCACCGCAAAGGTGTGGTTGCCACTGGGTAGTTCCACTGAAAACTCATCATCCAGGCGCTTCTTCAACAAGGCCCGCGCCAAGGGCGAATCGATGCTGATCCAGCCCAGCCCCGCATCGGTCTCATCCGGCCCGACGATGCGGTAGCGGCTGGTCTGCCCGCTGTCCACGTTCTCCAGCTCAACCCACGCACCGAAGAACACGGCTTGCGGATCAGTCGGCGTGGTGTCGACCACGCGCAGCGATTCCAGGCGCTTGGTCAGGTAGCGCACGCGACGATCGATCTCGCCCAGCTGCTTCTTGCGGTAGGTGTATTCGGCATTCTCCGAGCGATCGCCTTCGGCCGCGGCCGCCGCCAGTGCCTTGACCACCTCGGGTCGACGCACCCGCCACAACTCATCCAGCTCGGTTTTCAGGCGTGCATGGCCGGCGGCGGTGATCAGCGCGGTGCTCTTTTCTGCGGGGGGACGCCAACGCGACATGTAATGCGGATTCTCGTGCGGAATGAAACAACTACGGCGCGCCGTCGCCGGCGCGCCGCAAAGGAACTGCCGGGGGCTCTCAGCGCTTGCCGCCGAAGATGCCACCGAGGATGCCGCGCACGATCTGGTTGCCCAGCTTGGTGCCGACCGTACGCGTGGTCTGCTTGGCCATCGTCTCGATCATGCCCTGGCGGCGCTTGGTACCGAAAATGGCGTCCTTGATCGACTGCCCGAAACCGCCTTCCTGCGCCTCGTCCTGCTCACGGCTGCGTGCGGCCGGCGCATCGGTTTTCTCGACGGCCTTCTGCGCGCGCTGCGCCAGCAGTTCGGCTGCCGATTCGCGGTTGACGGCAGTGTCGTAGCGCGTGCCGACCGGGCTGCCGGCACGCACCTGCGTACGTTCGGTGTCGGTGACCGGTCCCATGCGGCAGCGGGGTGGCGCGATCATCGTCTGCTGCACCGGCATCGGCACGCCCTTGTCC
>NZ_JBFTNR010000507.1:0-3109 GCF_056665995.1 Stenotrophomonas sp. 05L44_2 | reverse complement strand
GCATGGATGCGGCGACCGAGCTTACAGGGACGTACTTGCAGCGGCCCCCGCAACCGGACCCCCCCCGCCTCCCCACGGAATGCCCGCTGTTGCTGTTGCTTCGGCTTTTGATGTTGCCGTTGCTTCTGCGGGTGCCGGGCGGTAGCCCGGCCCAAGCCCCCCACCCACGCAGGTAGAATGCGCACATGGCTCTTTCCCTGCTCAAGTCCCTCAAGCCGGTCGCTGGCCGTGCCCTGCAGATCGCCCTGAACCGCGCGCTGGCGCTGGATCCGGATACCCGCCACGCACTGGCCGGCCTCGACGGTCGCCATATCGACCTGACCCTGGACGCGCCGCCGCTGGCAATGCGCATCAGCGTCGACGGCGACCAGTTGCGTGTCGGCCCGGTGGATGCGCAGGAAGCCGACCTGGCCGTGCGCAGCAGCCTGGCCGGCGTGCTGGCACAGCTGCCGCTGCTGGCGCGTGCCCGCCAGGGCGCTGACAACGGCAAGGGGCGCGTTCGCGTGGCCGGCGATGCCGAGCTGGCGCGCCGCCTGCAGCAGCTGGCCAAGGGCTTCGATCCGGACTGGCAGCAGCCGTTCGTCAGCGTGTTCGGCGACGTGCTGGGCGTGCAGGTGGCCAACACCCTGCGCAGCGCCCTGCAGCATGCCCGCCAGGGTGCGATCGACCTCGCCCACAGCGCCGCTGAATTCATCACCGAGGAATCGCGCGACGTGGTGCCACGTGCCGAGCTGGATGCCTTCCACGATGACGTGGACGTGCTGCGCGACGATGTCGAGCGCCTCGGCGCACGCGTGCAGCGCCTGCGGGGTGCCGCATGAAGGCGCTGCTGCGGGCCAGCCGCATCGGCCGGGTGATCCTGCGTTACCGCCTCGACGACCTGCTGCAGGGCACCCCGGCCGAGCGCTGGCTGCGCCTGGCCAAGCCGTTCGTGCCGCGCGCATCGGCCGCCATCGCGGCACAGTCGCGGGGTGCACGCCTGCGCCTGGCGCTGCAGGACCTGGGGCCGATCTTCRTCAAGTTCGGGCAGATCCTGTCCACCCGTCGTGACCTGGTGCCGCCGGACGTGGCCAATGAGCTGACCCTGCTGCAGGACCGGGTCAAGCCCTTCGACGGCGAGACCGCACGCCGCATCGTCGAGGAAGCGCTGGGCCTGCCGGTCAGCGAAGCCTTCGCCAGTTTCGATACCGAGCCACTGGCCTCGGCGTCGATCGCGCAGGTGCACGCGGCCACCCTGGCCGACGGCCGCCAGGTAGTGGTCAAGGTGCTGCGCCCGGGCATCGAAAAACAGATCGACGCCGACATCGCCCTGCTCAACTCGCTGGCGACGCTGGTCGAGCGCACCCATCCGCGCGCCGACAAGATCCGCCCGCGCGAAGTGGTGGCCGAGGTGGAGAACACCCTGGCCGCCGAGCTGGACCTGCAGCGCGAAGGCGCCAATGCCAGCGTGCTGCGCCGCTTCTGGGAGAACTCCGACGACCTGTACGTACCGGAAGTGATCTGGAGCCATACCGCCGAGCGCGCACTGACCCTGGAACGCGTATGGGGCATCCCCTCCGATGACATCGCCGCGCTGGACAAGGCCGGCATCGACCGCAAGGCGCTGGCCGCCAAAGGCGTGCGGGTGTTCTACACCCAGGTGTTCCGCGACAACTTCTTCCATGCCGACGCGCACGCCGGCAACATCTGGGTCGACATCGATCCGGCACGCCGCGACAACCCGCGCTTCATCGCGCTGGACTTCGGCATCATGGGCCAGCTCTCGCAGGAAGATCAGTACTACCTGGCCGAGAATTTCATGGCCATCTTCAACCGCGACTACCGCCGCATCGCCGAACTGCACGTGCAGGCGCGCTGGATGCCCGACAACGTGCGCATCGATGATCTGGAAGCGGCGGTGCGTTCGGTGTGCGAGCCGTACTTCACCCGCCCGCTGTCGCAGATCTCGCTGGCCGAAGTGTTGATGAAGCTGTTCCGCGTGGCCCAGCGCTACCAGCTGACCCTGCAGCCGCAGTTGATCCTGCTGCAGAAGACCCTGCTCAACATCGAGGGCGTCGGCCGCCAGCTGGACCCGCAGATCGATATCTGGGCCGTGGCCAAGCCGGTGCTGGCGAAGATCCTGCGCGAGCGCTACAGCCCGCGTCGCGTGGTGCGCGAGATCGGCAAGCGCCTGCCGGAAATCATGACCCATGCGCCGGACATGCCGCGCCTGGTGCACGCCTGGCTGACCCAGCAGGTGGAAGGTCGCCATGAGCTGGCGATGCGCTCGCGCGATCTGGTTGCGCTGGACGCCAGCGTGCAGCGCCTGCAGAAGCATGCGGTCGGTGCGATCACCGGCGTCGGCCTGCTGGCGATCGCCGCATTGATGTACGTGCTGCAGCCGCCGGGCTGGTACTGGGGCGACGTGCCGGCGTGGAGCTGGGTGTCCGGTGCGGTTGGAGCGTTCGCACTGGCGCGTGCGTGGTGGCGATGATGGATGCGCTGAGCGCGCTCAAACAGGAGCTCGCGCAGTTCGGCAGCGACAACGATGCGTGCGAAACCGAGCGCGGTCGGCGCATGCTCAACATCACCGCCGACACCGGTGAACTGCTGTCGGTGCTGGTGCGTTTCGGCAACGCCCGCCGCGTGCTGGAGATCGGTACGTCCAACGGTTATTCCACGCTGTGGCTGGCCGAAGCGGCGGCCGCGATCGATGGCCAGGTGACCACGCTGGAGCTCGCTGCCGACAAGGTGGCGATGGCCCGCGCGAATTTCGCCCGCAGTGGATTGGGCGAGCGCATCAACCTGGTCCACGGTGATGCCGGTCAGTGGCTGGCGCAGGCCGAGCAGGGCTGCATCGACCTGCTGTTCCTGGATTCGGATCGCGGGCAGTACGCGGGCTGGTGGCCGCAGCTGCGTCGGGTACTGCGCCCCGGCGGCCTGCTGGTGGTCGACAACGCCACCTCGCATGCCGGTGAGATGGCGCCGCTGCGCGCCCTGCTGGCCGCCGATGCGGCGTTCACCACCAGCCTGGTGCCGGTGGGCAATGGCGAACTGCTGGCGCTGCGCAACACCTGACCGGGCGTCACCCCGGTAGCGCGGGTCGCTGGCTTGGTGCGGTAGTGCCGGG
>NZ_JBFTNR010000506.1:0-3114 GCF_056665995.1 Stenotrophomonas sp. 05L44_2 | reverse complement strand
GGGCATCACGGGCGATTACGGATTTGGGGGCTTCAACGGTCAGTCCTACGCCGATATCAAGGCCAAGGGCGGCCTGTTCCGCTCGGACAAGAAGTGGACGCAGTACGGGGCGCTGGATCCGGGCATTGATCGCACGTTCGACATGGCGGCTCGCCAGGTGCGCGGGGCAGCCACTGACCTGGCAAAGCAGCTGGGCGTGGATCTCTCCGGGCAACTGGCCGGGGTGAAGGTGTCGCTGGGCAAGCTGCAGCTGTCGGCGGATTCGGCGGAAGCGAAGGCCCAGCTGGAAGCCTACCTGGCCGACATGACGGACCGCCTGTTTACCGAGGCAGTGCGGGCGGCAGGGTTTGGTGGCCAGCTGGATGGCTACTTCGAAGCGTCGGATGTGTTCTCGGCCCTCAGTGCTTCCATCGCACTGGCCGTGGGCAATGCCGACGAGCTGGGCCGCGCCCTCAGCGGCATGGAGGTGGAGAAGGTCAACAAGGCCGTTGATTACTTCCAGGACCTGGCCAGCGTCGCCGGCACCGACTTGGCCACGCAGGTCCAGAAGGTGACGGGGCTGCTGGGCAACTACGCCACGCTGATGGCAGACGTTTCCACGCAGCTGATGACCGGCGACCTGTCGAGCTACCAGCAGCAGGCGCTGACCATCGAGCGCACCTACCGCCAGCAGGTGAAGTCGGCCAACGACTACGCCAAGGCGCTGGGCCTGTCCGGTGCGCGCGCTGAGGACTTGGCCAAGATCGAAGCCCTGCGGGCCATGAACATGGGCAAGTTGCAGGCGCAGATCGACAAGGACAAGAAGGCCATGCAGTACGGCCTGTCGATCAGTGACCTGTCGCCGCTGACGGACCAGGAGAAGCTGGGCCAGGCGATGAAGGAGCTGCAGCGGGCGGTGGCCGGTGGCGATACCAGCGCCGCGCAGTCGGCGGCCCAGGCGGCGCTGGGCTTCGGTCGGAACCTCTATGCCAGCGGCAAGGACTACAACGGTCTGTATGACCAGGTAACCGGCCTGATCGACGGCATGAAGGTGGGCGACCTGGACAAGGAGGATGGCACGAGCATGGGCCAACTGGCCGATGCAATCGAAGCGATGCCGGACAACTTCAGCCGTGCCGTGTTCGACCTGGTGGTGAACAAGGACGCGCAATCACAGACCACCACAGCAGTGCAGCAGGGCAATGCGCTGCTCACCGAGCAGAACCAGCTGCTGCGGGATCTGCTGGCGACCACCACCCAAGGCGTCCGCACGTCCAGCAGCAGCGCGCTGCGCAAATCTCTCAACGCTGTATACGCGAGGTAATCCGCAATGCTGGCAAGGAAACTCACGCTGGTTGAAATTGGCGTGGGCGCGCTGCCGTCCCCGTCTCCGGCGGCACCGCGCTACTCGACCTGGTTCCCGGTGGCCTATCGACCGCCGGAGGTGCCGCCGGTGGACGGGGTTGTTCCCAACCCCGTGGCCGATGGTGTGCTGATCGAATGGAACCCGGTCGACCAGGCCGGGGTGATCTACGTGATCGAGCGCGGGCCGAGCCCGCAGGGGCCGTGGACGGAGATTTACCGTACCGTCGAAACCCGTTACCTCTACAGCGACGGCAGCGGCACGAAGTGGTGGTTTCGGATCACCCCGACCGTGCGCGGAAAGCCGGGCTCTGGTTCCGTGGTGGAGGCCACGCCGTCGCCGACCACGAACGACCTGATCGAGCAGCAGCAACGGTTGGCCAAGGAGATTGCCGACCGCATCGAGGGGGACGCAATCGAGGCCGCTGCCCGGGCCGACGGGCTGGCCGATGCTGCACGCGATCTGCTGGCCGAGGCGGCGCTGCGGCAGCAGGGCGTGTCGGACGCCATGGAAGCAATCGCCCAGGAGGCGCAGCACCGAGCAGACGGCGACCTCAACGAGCGACTGGCGCGCGAGGCCGCCATCACGCTGGAGGCCGAAACCCGCCAGAGCGACGTTGAATCACTGTCGCGCGCGCTGTCGGAGATCGTGGCCGGCAGCGGCACGCAGTTCGATAGCCGGAAAATCTGGTACTTCGACACAACGGCCGAGGGCTGGACCGGCAACGGGTCCGATCCCATTGTGATCGACGGCTGGCTGCGGCCGGCCAATGGCACCGAGGCACCATGGGTGCAGTCGCCGCCGGCGTTGGAGATCGACGGCAGCGCCTATCGCTTCGCCAAGCTGCGCGTGAAGCGAGTGGGCACGCCGGTGTGGAACGGCTACCTGCAGTGGATCACGGCCGAGGACCAGAACTGGGACGTGGACAAGCGGGCGCCAATCCCCCAGCCCCTGTGGGATGACCATGGTGTGGCCACGGTCGACGTGGCGGACATTGCTTGGTGGCCGGGCGAGGTGGATGCGGTTCGCCTGCAGTTCGGCGACGAGCAGGCGGTGGCCAACTACTTCCTGGTGGATTGGGTGGCCATCGGCCGGCCGACACCGGGTGCCGGCGTGGCGCTGGTGYAGGAGGAGGCCCGGGCGCGGGTCGCGGGGGACGTTGCCGAGGCGAGCAAGCGGGAGAGCCTGGCGGCCCAGCTGCGCGGAGACTACGAGGGAACAGACCTCTCCCAGGTGGCCACCGGCTTGTTCGCGTCCGAAAGGGACGCGCGTGTCAGCGCCGATGAGGCCGCGGTGATCGCAATCGAGATCCTGCAGGCCCGGATGCCGGTCGGCGATGGGCCGCTGGCAACGGAGGCCAGCGTCACCGAGGAACGCCAGGCGCGCGCAGAAGGCGACAGCGCCAACGCCGAGGCCATTCGGCTGGTCAAGGCACGCATGCCCGCCGGCGAAGGCCTGGTGGCGTCTGTGGAAGCGCTGGAGACGGTCAGCGCCAAGGTTGAGGAAACAGAAGACGGACTGCGTGCGGTCGGGGAACGCGTCACTTCGATGACGGCGCAACTGGAGGGGGATCACGCCGGTGATGAGGACACCTTCTCTGGCGACTTGGACGTGTTCGCCGGCAGCAAAACGGTCTACACGGTCATTGCCGAGGGTGACCTAGCCAACGCGGAGGCCGTTGTGCGGCTTGATGCAAATGTCGGGCAGTTCAAGGCCCTGACCACGCAGCAGCTGCAGGCGATGGCCACTGACGTTTCCGCGCAGGCGCAGCG
>NZ_JBFTNR010000505.1:0-3121 GCF_056665995.1 Stenotrophomonas sp. 05L44_2 | reverse complement strand
CCCGGGCTATGTGCAGCGGTTCGGTGTGCCGGAACACCCGCGCGCGCTGGAAGGGCCGGACCACCACACGGTCGGTTTTCTCAGCCCACGCAGTGGCCGCGCCCGCGTGTTCACCGCGCAGCGTGGCGCCGAGCGCGTCGAGGTGCAGGGGCGCTATTCAATCGGCTTCGATGATGGCAACGCCTATCTGGCCGCTGGCCTGGCCGGCCTCGGCGTGGTCGCGCTGCCCAGCTACATGGCCGAACCRCATGTGGCGCGCGGCGAGCTGCTGCCCGTGCTGCACGATTGGCAGCTGCCGCCGATGCCGATGCACGTGATGTTCCCGCCGAACCGGCACATGAGCCAGCGGCTGCGGGTGTTCATTGATTGGGTGGTGGAGACGTTGGGCTGAGCCAGCGCTCGAGTGCGGCCACGCCGCATGCCACTCCATCCTCGTTCGCCATTGCAGCGCCCAGCGCGGCCGCACGTGCGCGTGTATCCGCATGCTCGGCGAACGCCAGTGCATCGGCCAACACCTTCGGCTGCAACCGCTTGGGTGACAGTGGCGCCGGTGCCACGCCCAGGTGCTGCAGTCGATCGGCCCAGAAGAACTGGTCGGCGGCGAACGGCATCACCATCGACGGTATGCCGGCGCGGCATGCCGAATGCGTGGTGCCGCTGCCGCCGTGGTGGATCGCCAGTGCGCAGCGCGGCAACAACGCTTCATGCGGGGTCGGGCCGATCACCCGTACCGAGTCGGGCAGCGTCATGTCGGGCACGCCGACCCAACCGGGAAACAGCAGCACGCGGCGTGGCGCCAGCGCCGACAACAGCGCCGGCAGCACACGTTCGCGCTCGAAGCCGGTCATGCTGCCGAAGCCCAGATAGACCGGCGGCGGTCCTGCATCGAGGAAAGCCTGCAGTTCGCACGACGGTTGCCACGGCGCAGCAGGGGCCGACCATTGGCCGCACACGAGGTGGTCGGCCGGCCAGTCCGAAGGCGGTGGCAGCAGCTGTGGCGAGATGCCATACAGCATCGGCAGGCCAGCCCAGAGGGAACGTCGTGGTGGCTGCCCGGCGTGCTGGCGGGCCGTGTTGATCGGGCCGCGGAACTGTCGCCAGATCAGGCCGTTGACCAGGCCATAACTGGCCCGGTTCAACCAGCCCGGCGAGCGTCCGGGCGGCAGGAAGGGCGAGCGGAACGCGCGCGTCGGCGTCAGCGGAATCATGCCGGCGCCGATCACCGGAAGATCGCGACGCTCGCCGACGCTCATGCCGACGAACGCAGCCAGGCCACCGGTCAGGATCGCATCGCAGCCGTCGGCTGCAGCATCGGCCTGGTGCATCCAGCCGGCGACATGTTGCAGCGCCATCCGTGCCAGCCCGGTGCTGGCGGCGGCAACGCCATTGCCGCGTGAGACCAGCGCCACCACTTCGTCGTGGATGTCGCCTTCCAGCGCGGCGTGCGGGACGCCCAAGGCCTTCGCGCTGTCGAGGGTGCCGCCGTCGGCCAGCAGCATGACCTCGTGACCGGCCGCGATCAGCCCATGGCAGAGCATGACCAGCGGGCGCGTATCGCCTTCGGTGCCGTAGGTGAGGGCCAGCAGTCGCATTGGAGCCTCCGCAGTGAATCACCAGYATGCCGACATCGCTGTGTTCATCCGCGCTCCTGCCGACGCACCGCGTGGGACAATCCCGCCTCATCTGCCCCCGCCGCACGGGGGGCGCGCAACAGGATCCAGCACCGCATGACCGCACTGCCATCCCTACCGTCCCTTGTCTGCCGCATGCCGGCCCCTGCATACCGGCGTGCGCCGTGAGCCGCGTCGTCGCACTGGACACCGAAACCACCGGTATCTCGCATCGCCTGGGCCATCGGGTGATTGAAATCGGGGCGGTGGAACTGGTCGATGGACAACTCAGCGGCCGCCAGTTCCACACCTACCTGCAGCCGCAGCGGAAGGTGGACTGGGGCGCGCTGCGCGTGCACGGCATCAGCGATGCCATGCTGGTGGGCAAGCCGCTGTTTGCGAGCAAGGCCGCCGAACTGCTGGAGTTCCTGCGTGGCAGCGAGATGGTCGCGCACAACGCCACCTTCGACGTCGGTTTCCTCGACAACGAGCTGCGCCTGGCGGGGCTGGCCGGTGGGCTGGCCCAGCACTGCCGCGTGACCTGCAGCCTGAAGCTGGCCCGCAGCCGTTGGCCGGGCATGCCCAACAAGCTCGACGATGTGCTGCAGCGCCTGCATATTCCCGGCACCCGCGGCCTGCATGGCGCACTGAAGGATGCCCACCTGCTGGCCCAGGTGGTACCGCACCTGCGCTGAGGGCAGGGCGCCGTCATCGTGTTCAGGCGTGGCCTGTGGGTAAGTTGCGCAAGGTCTTGATTGCGTGCATAATGCGCGGCTCGCTGTGTCCGGTTTCGTGCCGGGCGGCGCCCCCGGGAGCACGTCCCCGGCCGCCCAACGCCAGCGTAACCCTTTGATTCTCTTGACGTGTGGTGGGCAACCACCGAGGCCGCCGTCCCCCGGGCTACGGGGAGACACAACTTACTATCGAGGTGCGCCATGTCCCGCGTATGCCAGGTTTCCGGCAAGCGAGTGCAGACGGGTAACAACGTCTCGCACGCMAACAACAARACCCGTCGTCGTTTCCTGCCGAAYCTGCACGAGCGCCGCTTCTGGGTTGCCAGCGAGAACCGCTGGGTGAAGCTTCGTGTTTCCGCGCATGCACTGCGCACCATCGACAAGAACGGTATCGATTCCGTTCTGGCTGAGCTGCGTGCGCGCGGCGAAAAGGTCTGAGGAGTAGACGATCATGGCAGGCAAGCGCGATAAGGTCCGTATGATTTCGACCGCTGGTACCGGTCACTTCTACACGACCGACAAGAACAAGAAGAACACCCCGGGGAAGATGGAATTCTCCAAGTACGATCCGGTCGTGCGCAAGCACGTCCCGTACAAGGAAGGCAAGATCAAGTAATCCGCAAGGATTGCGGGTCGCTTCCGAAAAAACCCGCCCTCGTGGCGGGTTTTTTTGTGCCMCCCGCCCCCGGTAGGTGTCGACCTTGGTCGACACGTTCCGACCCCGTGGGTGCCGACCGTTGGTCGGCACGCTGTCCCCAGCGCTGCTCGACTCTGCAC
>NZ_JBFTNR010000504.1:0-3139 GCF_056665995.1 Stenotrophomonas sp. 05L44_2 | reverse complement strand
CGTACGACGTCATCACCTTGGTGATGCTGGCCGGGGCCAGCTGTTCGTTGATGTTCTCGCCTGCCAGCACCTGGCCGGTGGCGTAGTCCATCAGCACCCAGGCCTTGGAAACGCTGGGTGCAGGCGCCGGCGGCGTGGCCACGGTGGCGGGGGCAGCAGCGGCGGCAGGCGCCGGGGTGGCCGGGGTCGGCAGCGGCGTCTGGGCGGAGGCCAGGCCCACCACCAGGGTGGCGGCCAGGGCAGTGGCGGCGGAACGGAAATTCATGGGACAGCAGGCTCCAGGGGACGGCCGGAAAATGAAGGATGGGGCGAGGTGGCCATTGTAAGGCCGAGGTGGCAAGGGCCGGCAGCACCGGCCCGAGCGGAATCAGTCCTTGACGATCTGTGGCGAGCCAAAGCCCAGACCCGAGATGCGCCCGGCAAGTTCCGCCGCGCTGGCATGGTCGCTGGCGGGAACCCGCAGGCGCCACAGGGTACGGCCGCCCGCAGCGATGTCGCTGATGGTGGCACCGACGATGCCGGCAGCGTTGAGCTGGCCCATCGCCCGGTTGGCGTTGTCGCGGTTGGAGAAGCTGGCGACCTGCAGCATCACCGCGCCCACCACCTTCTGCGACAGGCTGGGGCTGCTGGCCGGGGCCGGGCTGCGCGGCATGGCGGTGGCCACGACCGGCGCTGCCGGACGCGACGCGGGTGCGCTGGGCGGCAGGCTGCTGACCGCCACTTCCGGCATCGTGCTGACAGCGGCCTGGGTGGTAGCCGGCTGGCCGCGCTCGGGCGCGGCGTCGGCCGGCAGGCGCTTGACCAGTCGATCGATGTCGCTGTCGGCAACCGCACRTGCGGCGGGTGCGGGGCGTGCGCTGGCAACGGCAGCGGCAGCCGCTTCAGCAGCACGGCGTTCGCGGCGCGACGGCTTCTGCGCCATCAGGTTGGTTTCACCCGGCTGCACTGCGCGCACTTCCACGTTGCCGGTACCGCGCTGGGTGATGCCCAGGCGCACAGCGGCGGCGTAACTGAGATCGACCACGCGGCCATCGTGGAACGGGCCACGATCATTGACGCGCACGATCACCGATTCGCCGTTGTCCAGGTTGGTCACGCGGGCGAAGCTGGGCAGCGGCAGGGTCTTGTGCGCAGCGGTGAACTGGTACATGTCGTAGACCTCGCGGTTGGAGGTCAGGCGGCCATGGAACTTGGCGCCGTAGTACGAAGCGGTGCCGCGTTCAACGTAGTTGCGGGTGTCGTCGAGCACCTTGTACTGCTTGCCCAGCACCACGTAGGGCGACTTGTTGCCGATCGCCGAGCGGTCCTCATTGGTCACCACCGGCTCGGGAATACAGGCCACGTTGGGCACGTAACTGGGCGTGGTGTCTTTCACGCCAGGCTTGTACAGGCCACCGGCAGTGTAGTTGCCACGGGTGGACAGGTCCTCGGTGGCGGCCGCGTACGGCGAGCCCTCCGGACAATGCGCTGGACGCCCGCCCTTGCCCTGCACCACCGTGCCGGACGGCTTGCCACCGTGGCCGGCGGTCGCCGGCTTTTTCGGCGCGCTGCTGCAGGCGGCCAGCGCGAGGACGATCAATCCAGGGACCAGCCATCTGATGTTCATGCCGGGGGCAGCTCCTGTCCGGCAATGGCCTGCGACAACTGGAACACGGCCATCGCGTACATCTTCGAGAGGTTGTAGCGGGTGATTGCGTAGTAGTTCTGGAAGCCCAGCCAGTACTGCTTGCCGGTGCTGCCTTCAAGGGTGATCGGGGTGGCGGTGGCACCCGGCTGCACCGGCGCGCTGGGCTGGTAGCCGCGCTGGGCCAGGTCGGCCAGCGACCAGGTGGGCATCCACTCGGTCGGGTTGAACTCCTCGCGGCCGGCGGCGAGCGTGGCCGGCACGGCAACCTGGCCGCCGCGCACCCAACCGCCCTTCTTCACGAAGTAGTTGGCGATGGACGAGAACACGTCGTCGTAGCTGGTGAACAGGTCACGGCGACCATCGCCATTGCCGTCCACGGCGTAATCCAGGTAGCTGGAGGGCATGAACTGGCCCATGCCCATCGCACCGGCATAGCTGCCCTTGAGCGTGGTGATGTCCAGCTTTTCCTCGCGACCCAGCTCGAACAGCTTGGCCAGTTCATCGCGGAAGAACAGCTCGCGGCGCACTTCGCGCTCCAGCTTGGCCGGGTCGCCACTGCGCGGGTAATAGAAGGCCAGGGTGTACAGCGCATCGAGCACGCGATGGCTGCCGGCATTCTTGCCGTAGCTGGTTTCCACGCCAATGATCGCCACGATCACTTCCGCCGGTACGCCGGTGCGCTGCTGCACACGGTCCAGTTCGGCGCGATGCCGGGCAAGAAACGCCTTGCCGCCATCGATGCGTGCCTTGCTGATGAACATCGGCCGGTATTCGTTCCACGGCTTGACCCGTTCGGCCGGCCGCGACATGGCGGCGATGATCGGCTGGCGCACCTGCGCCTGGTCGAGCACGTTGCGGATCTCGTCGGGCTTGAGTCCGTAGCGCTTGGCGGTGTCGGCAATGAATCTGGCGCGCGCGGTCTCGAAGGGCACCGGGGTGAGATCGACCGGTGCTGCCGTGGCCGCGGTCGCTTCCGGCGCGGCCTCGGCCGGGCCGTGGGGCTTGGCAGCCGGGTGGCGCGGCGTACTGCTGGCCTGTGGCGAAGTCGGTGGGGACGTCGGCTGGGTCGCGCAGGCGACCAGGCCGAGGGTGAGCATGCAGGCCAGAGAACGTCGAATCATCACCGCAGGTTAGCAGGTCATGGATGAATTAAAACCCCTAASACCATGAATCACAACGATTTGCWCGCGTTCAGTGCGAAATGTGAAGACGTTGTGATTGACCTGCCCCATTCAGGCAGAGGTTGCCGGTTGCGTCCCCATCCCCGCAGACGCAACCGGCCGCCGGACCCGGTCGGTACCTGCGCGGCTGCCGCTCCCCAGTGGCAGTGCTCCGCGCTCCCTGTACCCGTTGGATCAGTACTGCTTTCCCATCCGACGCCCCTCGCGCTGCATCAAAGACTGCGCGCCATGCCGAACGGGCCGCCATTGTGCAGGCCGATTGCGACAAGTCCATTGATCAGGATCAACGCGGCGTCAAAATGTGAATTGGCGCCCACTTTTAATGGAACTT
>NZ_JBFTNR010000503.1:0-3150 GCF_056665995.1 Stenotrophomonas sp. 05L44_2 | reverse complement strand
CGGCGCTACTGGGCCTGCATCAGTCAACTGCTGGAGGGGTCAACCGTGGCGCGTCAGCCGCGGATCGGCTACATGGGCTTCATCCCAACCGCGGCGGACAGCGGCGCGGGCCTGATCCCATTCCAGGCGGCTCTTGCCGCGCTCCGTCGCCCAGCGGGACTGCAACTCCGCTTCGACCTGTTCGTAGGCGCGGATCACCTGATCGGCGCGGGTTTCGTTGAAACGTGCTGCGTGGCCGATCTGATAGGCCGGCTCGTAGTCATCGAACAGCAGGCTGGCGTCGTAATACGGTTCGGCGCTGTAGCGGTCGCGCCAGTAGTCGGAAATGGCCTCGCGCGGGGTGCTGTCTTCCGGTACGCGGCCGGGGATCTGGTAATCGGGGCTCATGGACAGAAGGCTCCGTAGTGGACGAAGCCTGATCGTGCCCATCGGCCGGTTAACGCGCCGGACCGGCAGCGTGATCGGCAGGTCAATCAGCAGCGGCATCCTTGCGCGGCAGCTTGTAGATCACCGCGCCAACGGCGAAGGCGACCAGCGCCGCGACGATGTTCTGCCAGCTGGCACTGGCAAACAGGGCCACGCACAGCAGCAGGGCCAGCACCGGAATCAACGGGCCGCCGGGCAGCTTCAGCGCGCCGGGACGGTCGGCATAGCGCTTGGCCAGTACCAGCACTGCGGCGGCCGTGCCGATGTAGGCGAACAGTCGTGTGGTCATCGACAGCAGTGCCAGCTGCACGAACGACCCGGACAGCGCCAGGCCGAGGGCGATCAGGCCCTGGCAGAAGATCGCCGCGGCCGGGGTACGGAAGCGCGGGTGCACCTGCGCCAGCACCTTCGGGCCGTAGCCATCGCGGGCCAGGGCGAACAGGAAGCGCGGGCCCATCATCATCGTGTTGCTGTTGGTGCCGAGGATGGAGATGGTCGCGCCCACGGTGAGGATCAGCGCCAGCGCCTCGCCGCCGAAGCTGGAGGCCGCATCGGCCAGTGGCGTGGCCGAGTTGGCCAGGCCGGGCAGCGTGCCCTGCGCCACGATCTGCACCGCCGCGTAGATCACGGTGACGGTGACGATCATGGTGATCAGCGCGAACGGGATGTCGCGGCGTGGGTTGCGGTATTCACCGGCTGCGGCCGGAATGTTCTCGAACCCGGCGTAGGCATACAGCAACAGCAGCGCCGCCTCGCCCATGCGCTGCAGGTCGTGCGGGTCCGGGCGCTGGCCGGAGAAGGCCAGCTGTGGGTCGATGTAGAACGCGCCGATGGCCACGAACAACAGCAGCGGCAGCATCTTGCCGATCACCAGCACGATGCCGGTGCGGGCGGCCGAACGCACGCCGATGATGTTCACCCCGGTGAGGAAACCGAGCGAGACAACGATGATCGCGATACGGCCCATGCCTGCGCCTGCCCACGGCCAGAACCGCGCCACAGCGTCGGCCAGCGCATTGCTGAGCGCTGCGGCCGAGCTGATGCGGGTCAGCCAGATCATCCAGCCGATCTCGAAACCGGCGAAGCGGCCAAAGGCTTCGCGCGCGTACAGGTAGCTGCCACCRGGYTCRTCGAARTAGCTGGCCGCCTGCGCGTAGCACAGCACCAGCAGSGCSACSACGATGCCGGCGGCGACCACGCCCCACAGGCTGAAGGGACCGAGCAGGGCGACCGTGGCCGCCGGCAGCAGGTAGATGCCGCTGCCGACCACATCGTTGATGGACAGGCCGACGATCTGCCAGCGGCTGACCGCGCGCTGCAGTTGGGGTTTGTCGGCGGCGCTCAACGTACGGCTCCTTCAAGCGCGGGCAGTTTCCACTGTGCCTGCAGGCGCTGGTATTCGGCCCTTGGCAACAGGACGAAGCGTGGCGTGTCCTGCGGGTGCAGCCAGTCCAGCAACGCCTGCATGCGCACCTCTGGCATCGCAGTGCAGCCAGCGGTGGCCTCGCCGGGCTGGCGCCACAGATGGGCGAAGATGCAGCTGCCCTTGCCGGGTTGGTTGTCCGGGTTGTGCGCGATCACGAAGCCTTCCCGGTAACGCACGTCACCCTGGTTGTGCAGGTCCAGCCGCATCGGTTCGGTGGAACCGGCTATGGCGGCGCTGCCCACCTTCTTCGCATCGACGATGCGGTTGTAGAACGGCGATGCTGGCACGTCCATGCAGTAGCTGCTCTCGAGCATCGGCTGATAGGTCATCGCCGTGCCGGGCCGGGTGATGGCATAGCCGAACGCGCTGCCCAGCGCGAACACACCGGCCGGACTGCGGCCATCGCCCTCCTGTTTCTGCGGACCGCCGGTCTGGGCAGGATGCAGGCCCAGGCCCCAGGCACTGCCGGTGCGACCCAGTGCCACCGGGAAGGCCTGGCCGTGCCTGCGCCAGTGCTTGCCGTCGCGCACGAAGGCCTGCAGCTGGCCCTGCGTGCTGTCCCAGGTCTCGCTGGTGACCACGATCAGTTGGCGAGCGTTGTCCAGCGGGGCAGCGTGGAGAGCAGCTGCGGCAACGAGCAGCAGCGCGGCAGATGCAAGGCGGGCCAGCAGCAGGTTCATCGGGCGCTCCGGTCAGGAATCCAGCAGGTGGTCGATCCGTTCCAGGTTCACCGCCAGCTGCTGCTGGCGATCCGGATTGGCGTGGCAGAGCAGCACGAACAGGAAATCGAGCAGGGCATGCATGGCGCTACGGTACAGCAGCTGCGCCACCTGCGGCGCGCGGTCGTGCGCGCACACCACCAGTGCCGCATCGGCATGCGCACGCAGCGGGTTGGCGGTGTGGCGGGTGATCGACACCACCTTGCCGCCCATGTCCTGGAACTGGCGCGACAGCTGCGAAAGCTGTGGCAACTTGCCGAACTCGGAGAACATCAGCAGCACATCGCCCGGGCGCGCGGCGGACAGGTTGGCCAGCATCAGGATCGGATCGGTATGCGGCACCACCAGCAGGCCGAGCAGCGACAGCCGCATGGCGAATTCGCGCGCGTACAGGCCGTCGTCACCCAGGCCGTATACAAACAGCTTGGGCGCGCAGTCGAGCAGCTGCACGATGCGCTCGATCTCCTCGCGTGGGTTGGCCTGGCGGGTTTCTTCCTCGGCCTGGGCCTTGCTGCGGCGCAGGGCGTCGCCCAGGCGCAGGTAGTCATCGCTGATGTCCGGTTCGGCGGGCGCCTGCTG
>NZ_JBFTNR010000502.1:0-5690 GCF_056665995.1 Stenotrophomonas sp. 05L44_2 | reverse complement strand
GGATCAGGCCTTCGGACTCCTTGTCCAGGCGGCCGATCGGGAAGATGCGCTGTTCATGGCCGACGAAGTCGACGATGTTGCCCTTCACCGTGCTTTCGGTGGTGCAGGTCACGCCCACCGGCTTGTTCAGCACGATGTACACGTGGCGGCGGGCGCCCGGCTTGCGGGCAGTGCGCACGCGCAGCGGCTGGCCGTCGACCAGCACCTTGTCATCCTCGCCGACCACCGCGCCGGTGCCGGCGGCATGGCCATTGACGGTGACCCGGCGGGCGGCGATCAGGCGATCGGCCTCGCGTCGGGAGCAGAAGCCGGTGTCGGCGATGTATTTGTTGAGTCGRCTGGTCATCGCCCCATTATCCGGCATCACCGCCCTTCCCGCCTCATGCCGTGGTCAACGGATCTTCGGTTTCTCCATCGAACACCCGGTTGCGGCCACTGCGCTTGGCCACGTACATGGCGTGGTCGGCGCGCCGCAGCAGCGCGGCCAGGTCATCTTCGGCCGGCCGCCACTGTGCCATGCCGATGCTCGCGGTCACCTCCAGAGCGGGCACCTGCAGGTCCCGGCAGGTCTCGGTGATGCGCTGGCGCAGGCGTTCCAGGCGGGTGGCCGCAACCTCACGCGGCATGCCCGGCAACAGCAGCAGGAACTCCTCGCCCCCCATCCGCACCACCTGGTCCTCGCTGCGGACAGCGGCGCGAAGCGCGCGGGCCACGGCCACCAGCACCTGGTCGCCGATCTCGTGGCCATGGCGATCATTGATGTCCTTGAACAGATCGATATCGAGGAAGCCGATCACCAGCGGCCCCCTCTCACGCTCGCCGCCCTGCAGATGCTGGGCCAGCTGCTGCAGGCCGGCACGGCGGTTGGGCAGGCCGGTCAGCATGTCGGTCTCGGCGAGCTGGCGCATTTCATCGCGCTGCTGGCGCAGCCGGCCCAGGCGCAGGTTGAGTGCATAGGCCGCCATCATCAGCAGCCAGGTGACCGCCAGCTGCAGGGCCTCCACCCGGTATTCCATCAACCAATGCGCGCTGGCGGCGTCGGTCACGATCAGCACCAGCATCGGCGCCAGTGCGGCCAGTCCGGCCAGCGACCAGACATCGCCGCGCAACCGGGCCCAGATGCCCATCGCCAACGACAGCACGCAGCCGGCAATGAAGCTCCACTGCAGGACCTGTGTGACCACGACCAGTCCATCGCGCTGCAACCACGGCACCAGTGCCGCCAGCGTGAGCAGGGACCACAACACCAGCTGCTGGCCCGCGCGCGAACGTGGCAGCACGCGGTCACCGCCGTTCAGGCGCCACAGCGCCGGCAACACCAGTGCCTGGGTCGCTGCAGTCAGCGCCAGCAGCCACCAGTCACCGCGCCCGCCGACGCGCAGCCAGGGCTCGGGATAGCCGCTGAGGCCGCCAAGGATCGACTGCCACAGCACCAGCACCAGGGTGGCACCGATATACATCAGGAAGCTGCGGTCGCGGGTGGTCAGGTAGGCCATCAGCGCCGACAGCGCCAGCGCGATTGCCACGGCGATGCATGCGGCGCGCACCAGCAGCCGGGCAGTGTCGTTCTGCTGCACCGGGCTGGGCGCACCCAGCTGCAATGTGGGAACCCAGCGCGCCTTCAGCGGCGTCTGCCAGGAGACCAGGAAGGGTTCGTGGCTGCCGGCAGCGGGTACCGCCACCATGCCGATGCCCGCACGGAAGCGCGAATCGCGGGTGCGCGCATCCTGCATGTTGCCGCAGATCTCACGATCACCGTGCTGCAGCCGCACTTCGCCGGCAAAGATGTTGAAGACATCCAGCGCCTGCGGCTCGCCGGACCAGCCTTCTGGCGGGGCATTCACCCGTGTCTGCTGGCGCGGCCCGGCCAGCATCTCCGGCGTGCACGCGCGATGTGGCGTAGGTTCGGCTGTCGCGGTGCCGACCAGAAGGTAATCGCGGCCAGCGTCGACGCTGCGCGCATGGCCCAGCCACGGCAACGCCAACCACACCAGCAGCAGGACAAGCACCGCCCCTGTTTCCAAACGCACCTGCCTGCCGCCCACGCCACGTCCTGTTCCTGCTTACGTCCGCGCCCATTGCGCGTCGCCCCTGGCGGCATTATCGCAGCGGAATGCACCACCGATGTGTAGACCAAAGTGGCGGGGGTACTGGCCCGGGCTGCCTCCCGGCACCCGCTGTAGTGCCGGCCGCTGGCCGGCAACCTCAACAGCAACAGCAACTGCGGGCTACCGAGCTGGGCGGGGCGGTATGGGCAGGCAGGACACGCCGTAAACCCATCCATGGGGGCTCGATGGCGCCTTGCTCGTGTGCGCCGTCCTGCGCACACGGCAAGACCGGGGTTGGGCGTCCTGCCCAACCCGCCCGAGGGCATGCCTCGGGCCCATGGCGCCAACGGTCCTGCCTGCCCATACCGCCCCACCCCTGACAGTGTCCCGCCATCTGGTAGATCCACGCCGTGCGTGGATGGATGTTCATACCGTTTCGAAATCAATGAATGGATTGGATGTCATCCACCATGGATGGCGCGACCGAGCCTACAGGGACGTACTTGCGGCGTCCCCCGCAACCGGACCCACCCCGCCATCCCACGGAATGCAGCTGTTGCTGTTGCTGTTGCTGTTGCTGTTGAGGTTGAGGGTGCCGGGCGCCGCCCGGCCGCAGCACCTTCAGCCGACAGCCGAGGGCCCCTGCGTACCGGCCAACCGCATCGGTCGCAGGTCAGCCAGGGTCAGCCGTTCCAGCGGCTGCGGCCGTTCGATGGCATAACCCTGCAGCCCCTGCACGCCCATCCCGGCCAGCGCCTCGGCAATTTCGGTGGTCTCCACCCACTCGGCCACCACCTCCATCTGCAGTTCGCGGCCCAGCTCGCTGATCGCGCGCACGCTGGCACGGCTGACCGGATCGGTGTCCATGTCGCGCACGAACGCCCCATCGATCTTCAGCATGTCCGCCGACAGCTGCCGCAGATAACCGAACGAGGACAGGCCCGAGCCGAAATCGTCCAGCGCCACCCGGCAGCCGCGCGCCTTGACCGCGTCGATGAAGGCACGCGCCTGGCTCAGGTTACCGATGGCCGCGGTTTCGGTGATCTCGAAACAGAGCTTGGACGCCAGCGCGCGGTTGCGCTCCAGCAGGTCACAGACGAAGGCAAGGAATCCCGGCTCGGCGATCGACTGGGCCGATACATTGACGTTGCACAGGCCCAGCTGCCGTACGTGCGCCGGGCACACCTGCAGGTGGCGGAAAAGCAGGCCGAGCACGTGCCGGTCCAGCACCACCGCCATGCCGTAGCGCTCCACCGCAGGCATGAACTGGCCCGGCAGGTGCAGCACGCCGTCACTGTCACGCATGCGCACCAGCACCTCGTAGTGCAGGTAGGACGGATCACCCACTTTGGCGATGCGCTGCGCATACAACAGCATCCGGTTCTCGGCCATGGCGCGACTGACGCCCTGCAGGCGTTCGGCCTCCAGCCGTCGCTCCTCCAGCGCCAGCCGGTTCTCGTTGAAGCAATGCACGCGGTTGCGACCGGCCTGCTTGGCCGCATAGCACGCGCTGTCGGCCGCGCTCATCAACCAGTTCACGTCCGGCGCCTCGGCTGTCACTTCGACCACGCCGACACTGCAGCTCAACTGGGGACTGCCCTCGCTGACCGGGAACGTGGCCTGGCCCAGGTTGCGGATCAACCGCTGCAGCACACGCTTGGCTTCATCCTGGTTGGCGCGGGCAAGGAACACCGCGAACTCGTCCGCCCCCAGGCGGCCGACCCAGTCGCCATCGCGCACCGCGCCGACCAGGTACTCGGCGAAACTGCGCAGCATCTGGTCGCCGGCCGCGTGGCCGAAGCTGTCGTTGACCAGCTTGAAGTGGTCCAGGTTGATGTAGCCCAGGGCATGGGTTCCACCGTCGGAGCGGACCTGCAGCAGCGATTTTTCCAGCAGGCGCTCGATCTCGCGACGATTGATCAGCCCGGTCAGGGGGTCATGGCTGGCGTGGTGCTCTATCTCACGTGCCAGGGCATGGTTCTGGCTGACATCCTCGACGATGGCGAACACCGACAGGCGGCCGCTGGCAGTGCGCACGCCGGTACCACTCCAGCGCCCCCACACCAGGCTGCCATCGCGGCGCCGGAAGCGCAACTCGCCCGGTCGCAGCTGACGTTCCCAGTCGATGCGGCCACTTTCATCGATCACCACCTCGCCCTCCATCAGCAGCTCGGCCAGCGACATCTGCAGCAGCACGTCCCGACGATGGTCGAGAATGTCGGCCATCGCCTGGTTGGCCTCCACCACCCGGCCGCCGGCATCCAGCTTGAGCATGCCGACGTTGGCTTGGTAGAAGGCGGCCCGGAAGCGGCTCTCATGCTCGGTCAGGTCCTTGCCGACCCGGCGCGCCAGGGCCACCGCCATCAGGCTGATCAGCAGGACCGACAGGCCGCCCACGGCCAGGGTCGCGATGCGCACCGCGCGGGCCATGCGCAGCAGTGCCTGCGAGAACGCCTGCGCCTGCCCGCGCAGCTGGTGGTCGATGCCACGCAGCCGATGCAGGTAGTCATCCACGGTCGCCTCGTCCAGCGGCCCCGAGCCATGGCGCCGTTGCAGTTCCTCCGCCAGCGACTGCATGGCCAGCAGGTTTGCGTCGGTCTGCCGCCACAACCAGGTGGCTTCGCGGAAGGCTCCGACGTTGCGCGCATGGCGGAACGAGAAGATCAGCCGCGGAATGTCGGCGCGGGCATTGCCCCCACGCAGAAAACCGGCGCGGGCTGTCGCCTCGTCCGGTTCGGGTTGCTCCAGCGCCTTGCGGGCCTGCAGGTCACCCAACGGAACCTGCAGTGCCGTCTGGGCATCCTGCAGATCCTGCAGATGGCCACGCGCCAGGTAACGGCTGAGCGCTGCGGTGGCGTCCTGCTGCCCCCGCGACCAGTAGCCCTGCCCTGCGATCCATGCGGTCGATGCCGCCTGCAGCTCCTGGATCACAGCCGACAGCGCGACCAGTCCGATCGCCATGCCCGTCAACAGCGCAAATCGCAGTCCCAGCCCGCGGGTCATCGGTACCCGTCGGCGCTGCTGGTCCATGCCACTTCTACCCATCCTGGATCCCCCGAATGTGCTGCGGTGACAATCTCCTACGGAACCGCGCCAGCCTAGAACCGGTGATGTGTGGGCCATGCGAAACCGGACCCGGCCGGTGATCGGCAGCGGAGGCCGGGCCGCCCTGGCGCCATGCAAACAACAACGCCAGCCCGGAGGCTGGCGTTGTTCGTCTACTTCAGCGCGGCTTAGAAGCTGCGCGGGCCACGTGGCTTGTTGAAGCCATCACGACGCGGCGGACGGCTGTCGCGGTCGCCGCCGGGGCCACCCGGACCGCTGCGACGCGGAGCTCCCGGGCCACCCGGACCGCCCGGACCACGCTTGTCGAAGCGCGGCTTGAACGGACGCGGCGCCGGATTGACCTCTTCACCGGCGGCCAACGGGCGCATCTGCAGCTGCTGGCCGGACACCCAGACCTTCTGCAGGTGGGTCAGCACGTCCGACGGCATCTGTGCCGGCAGATCCAGCAGCGAGAAGTCGTCGTGGATGTCGATACGACCGATGAAGCGGCTTTCCAGGCCGGCTTCATTGGCGATGGCGCCGACGATGTTGGCCGGCTTCACGCCATGCTGGTGGCCGACCGAAATGCGGTAGGTC
>NZ_JBFTNR010000501.1:0-3192 GCF_056665995.1 Stenotrophomonas sp. 05L44_2 | reverse complement strand
ACGGTGTACTCGGTGTAGTTCAGGCCGGTGTTCTGGTAGGCACCTGCCAGCCACACGTTCGGGGCCGCGCCACCGAACAGGCCCACACCGCCGCGCAGCTGGGTCGGACGATCGCTGTCGAAGGTGTAGTTGAAGCCGAAGCGCGGCTGCACCAGCTTGCTGTCGGGCAGCTGGGTGTTGTCGTAGCCGTACAGTTCCATGATGCGCGGGTTGTACAGCTTCTGCGTGCCGAAGTCCGGCATGTCGACGCGGACGCCGGCCTGCACGGTCAGGTTGCTGTTGATGGCCCAGCTGTCCTGGATGAACAGGCCGGTGTTCTTCAGCGTGTACTTGGCCGGGATGTCGTCGTAGCTGCCGCCGGCGCGCGGCGCACGCACAACGTACTGGTTGACGCGACCTGCAGCGAAATCGCTGAGGTTGTTGAACACATACGCGCCGTTGACGTTACGACCGTAGTAGTTCAGCAGGTCGTTGTCGGAGTAGTCGAAGCCGAACTTGACGGTGTGGTCGCCGACGTACCAGGTGGCGGCACCGAAGGCGCTCAGCTCCTTGCTCTCGACCGCGTTGACGTGCGAGTTCTGCTCGGTACCGAAGTACAGCGAGTCATTGCCGCTGGCGCCAAAACCACGGATCTGGATCTGCGGCAGGCTCGACGGCGTGGTACGGACCGAGGTGTATTCCTTGTGCGAGATCTTGAACTCGGTCGAGAAATTCTCGGACCAGTCGCTGAACAGCTCGCCCATCCAGGATTCGTAGGTCTTCGGCTGCTGGTACCAGAAGGTGCTCAGCGAAACCGCGCTGTTGCTGATCTGCGGGAAGCGGACAACATTCTGCTCGAGCTTGTTGTAACGCACCGCGGCACGGTGGTTCTCGTTGATGTTCCAGTCGATCTTCAGCGCGTACTCTTCGACCTCGGTCTTGTTGGCCGGGGCGTTGAGCGAACCTGCGTCGAAGCCGTAACCGGTCGCGATCTGCTGCGCGCGGGTGATGTCGGCATCGGTGATGGTGCCCTTGCCGTACGGCGAATCGGTCAGGCTGACGCCCGGGGCCGAACGCTCCATCTTTTCGTAGTTGGCGAAGAAGAACAGCTTGTCCTTGACGATCGGGCCGCCGAAGGTCATGCCGTAGGTCTTTTCGTCATCAAAACCGTTGAAGCGGACATCGTCCAGGTTCTTGCGGACCATGTCCTTGTCGCGGTACGCGTAATACACGGTGCCGCCGAAGTTGTTGGTACCCGACTTGGTCACCGCATTGATCACCGCGCCCGTACCGCCGGCAATGGTGGTGTCGTAGTTGGCGATGTCGATGTTGATTTCCTGGATCGCATCCATCGACACCGGCTGACGCTCGGTCGGCAGGTTGTTGGATTCCAGGCCGAACGGATCGCCGGCACCGATGCCATCGATGCGGATCGCGTTGTAACGGGTGTTCTGACCACCGACCGAGATGGCACCGTCGGCCTTGCTGACCTGCGAGATGCGCGGATCGAGGCGGATGTAATCCTGGATGTTGCGGTTCACCGACGGCAGCGACTCCAGCGTTTCGCGGTTGACGTTGGTGCCGGTGCCCATCTTGTAGGCGCTGAACAGGTCGCTGCCCACTGCGGCAGCCACGACCTGGACGGCATCCAGATTGGTGGCGGCAACATCGCCGGCCAGGTTGGCGTTGACCGTGTTGACCTGGTTCAGGTTGAGGTACACGCCCTCTTCGGTCTTGGTGCCCTCACCCGGCTTGGTGATGGTGATGGTGTACGGACCACCCACGCGCAGGCCGCGCGCGTTGTAACGACCCGACGCATCGGTGGTCGCACGCGAAACGGTGCCCGATTCGGTGTGGGTGATGGTGACTTCAGCACCAGCAACAGGCGCGCCCGCATTGGACACGACCTGGCCGCCGACACCGGCAGAGGTGCTCTGGGCGAAGGCGGGAGCGGCGGCGAGCGCAGCCACGAGACCAAGGGTGAGCTTGGACATCCGGAATGGGTGAGTCATTGTTCGGTAGCCTCGATGCGAGTTGGCGATGGCGGAAAAAAAGCGCATCCAAGCAGCCTTGCGGGCGGCTGTTCGGACATTTATCTGGGGTTCCCTACCGTGAACGGCAGCTGCCGCAACGGTTAACACTAGATTAACACGCTACGCTTTCAATGTGACGGTTGTGCGACAAACGGCACCGGATCGCAACGCTATCGTGACGGAATCTTCATTCCGCTTTACGAACGTCTTCACTCGTCGATGGCGGATTGCCCGCATCGAGCACCTGCCCGCGCCACGCCAGTCCGGCAGCGGACAACAGGGTCACGGCCGCTGCCGCGGCGGCCTCGGGGCCGCATGCGGCCGGGTCCTGGTCGATCGAATAGGCCCGCGCACGCAGGGCGGTACGCAAGGGGCCAGGATACAGGCCACTCACCCGCACCGGGCTGCGGGCCAGCTCGTCATGCAGGCTGCCGATCAGCCCGCGCAGGCCGTGCTGGGCGACACCGTAGCCGCCCCAGTACGCCTGCCCCACCCGCTCAGGGGCATCCACGGTGAATACCAGCGCCGCATCTTCACGCTGGCGCAGCAACGGCAGGCAGGCCTGGGCCAGCCAAGCCGGAGCGGTCAGGGTGACGTGCACGGCGCGGGCGAAGCTGGCCGGGTCGGCCAGCTCGAACGGGGTCAGGCCGGGAAAGTGGGCCGCGCAGACCAGCAGGCCATCAAGGCGCCCCAGCTCCTGCGCCACCGCCTGGGCCAGTTCGGCATAGTCGTCGGGACCGGCACCTTCCAGGTCCAACGGGTACAACAGGGGCTCCGGCCCAACCGCCTGCACCTGGGCGTAGACCCGGTCCAGCCTTCGTGGCTTGCGCCCCAGCAGGACCACGGTCGCCCCCGCCTCAGCGGCTGCAACAGCGGCAGCGCTGCCGAGCCCGCCGCCCGCACCGGCAATGAGCACCACACGGTCCTGCAATGGGCGGCCATCAAGCGCCCCGTCTGCCGGTGACGTCGATGGCCAGGCGCTCATCCCTGCGCAGCCTCTTCGACGATGCGCTTGAGCTCGCCGGCTTCGAACAGTTCCATGACGATGTCGCAGCCGCCAATCAACTCGCCGTTGATGAACAGCTGCGGGAAGGTGGGCAGATTGGAGAAGCGCGGCAGATTGGCGCGGATCTCCGGCTCTTCCAGCACATTGACCGTGCGCAGCGCGACGGCGCCTGCG
>NZ_JBFTNR010000500.1:0-3202 GCF_056665995.1 Stenotrophomonas sp. 05L44_2 | reverse complement strand
GAGCAGGTACTGCGTGGGACCGGCGCACAGCATGAACAGCACCAGCGCAATCGCCAGCAGCATGTTGATGTTGGCCATCCAGCGCACGCCCTTCTCCACGCCGGACACGGCCACCGCGACCGCCGCGCCCATCATCGCCACCACCAGCAGGATCTGCACCATGTTCGAGTGCGGCACGTTGAACAGGTGCGACAGCCCAGCGTTGAGATGCAGCACGCCAAAGCCCATGTCCGCGCCGATGCCGAACACGGTGGCGACGATGCCCAGGGCGTCGACGGTATAGCCGATGGGGCCATTGATGCGCTTGCCGATCAGCGGATACAGCGCCGAGCGCAATGCCAAAGGCAGGTTGTGCCGGTAGGCGAAATAGGCCATCGCCATCGCCGCCAGCGCGAACACACCCCAGCCATGCAGCCCCCAGTGCAGGAACAGCAGCTGCATGGCCTGGCGCGCACCGGCCTCGCCCGCGGCCGGATCACCCTGCGGCGGYTGCAGSWWGTGSGTCAGCGGYTCGGAMACGCAGAAGAAGAACAGSGTGATGCTGATSCCKGCKGCRAACAGCATGCCGGCCCAGGAGAGGTAGCTGAACTCCGGTTCGTCATGGTCGGCACCGAGCTTGATGCCGCCGTACTTGGACAGCGCCACGCCGACCACGAASACCAGRTACAGSGTCATCGCSAGCAKGTAGTACCAGCCGACGTTGAGCGCGGCCCAGTCCTGCGCCTTGACCAGCAGGCGACCGGCGCCGATCGGATACAGGCTGACGAACAGTGCGAAGGCAACGACAACGATCGCCGCGAAGGCGAAGACGGGCCGCAGGGTTCGCACCGGCTGATGTTGAGGCTCCAGTGCTTCCATGGGCAGCCATCTCCGGATCGATCAAAGAGTGAGCCGACCGATTCTGGCTGAATCGCAGTGGACACAGGATGAAGTCGTGGCATCGCGCAGGCACGATCGGCTGGATTTCCGTGCTACGCGCGCGCCTGCAGACCGGCGGGCGTGCCGGGCGGCGTTGTCACTTTGGTCCGATTACGAGACGCCGCGTCCGGCACCGACGATTCACCCCATCACATGCACGGCGCACAGCTTGTTGCCGTCGGGATCACGCAGGTATGCCAGGTACAATTGGCGCCCGGCCTTGTGCCGCACGCCGGCCGGGTCTTCCACCGCGGTACCGCCGTGGGCGACCCCCGCTTCCTGCCAGGCATGCACCGCCTGCGGGTCTGCCAGCGCAAAGCCGATGGTGCCGCCGTTGGCATGGCACGCCGCCTCGCCATCGATGGGCGGGATGACCATGAACATCCGTCCATCCTTGATATAGACCAGCTTGCCCTCGTCATCGAACGCGCCTGCGCGACCGCCGATGGCAGTGAACAAGGCATCGTAGAAGCGGCGGGAAGCCGCCATGTCGTTGGTTCCGACGGTGACGTGACTGAACATGCGGGCACTCCGTTGCGGGAAAGCCCCAGTGTCGGCCACCTCACTGATCGCCGCAATCAAGCCGGGATCACGCCGTACTGAGCAGCAGCACGGCCGCCGTGACCAGGCCGATGCCGATCCAACCAATCGGGCGCAGGCGGTTGCCGAACAGCAGGCGACCGCAGGTGGCCGTACCGATCACGCCGATCGCGCCCCACATCGCATAGGCGGTCGCCAGGTCCCTGTAGCGCACGGCCTGGCCCAGCAGGGCGAAGGCGATCCAGACCAGCACGATGGCGCCGACACCCCAACGCCAGCGACGGAAGCCATCGGACTTGGCCACCATCATGTTGGCGGCCACATCGATCAGCGCCGAGCAGATCACGAAAAACAAGGCCATCATGTTCATCAGTGCGCCTCCCCGACGGTGACACAGACGATGCCGACCACCGCCAGCACCAGACCGGCCAGCTGCTGCAGCGACAGGCTCTCGCCGAACACGCTGATGCCGACCACGGTCAGCAGGGTCAGGCCGAGGCCTTCCCACACCGCATAGGCCACGCCGACGGCGATGCGGCGCACCGACAGCGCCAGGAAGTAATAGGACAGCGCCAGCGCGGCGGCCATCACCAGATAGCCGGTCCAGCCGCCATCGCGGGCGGCATGGGCCATGAAGGACGTGCCGACCACTTCGGCGACGATCGCCACAGTCAGGCAGGCCCAGGCGACGAAGGCGCCACGGGCGGGAACAGTACGGGACATGTGAAGCTCCTTGCGGGACGGGGGCCGCGCCCCGTCATCAGTAGATCCACGCCGTGCGTGGATGATCCGGAACGCCCCCGCAGACAGGGGCGATGGCGGCCAGTATCATCGCCTTTTACGGTGGTATCAAAATTGATTCCATCGACAGGAGCGATGGATCAATGCCCTATTCTCCCGAATCCCTGCAGGCCTTCGTCGAGGCCGCCGCGCTGGGCTCGTTCTCGGCGGCCGCCCGCCGGCTGCGCAAGACCCAGTCCACGGTCAGCACTGCCATTGCCCATCTGGAAGCGGACCTCGGCATGGTTCTGTTCGACCGCAGCGGCCGCTATCCGCAGCTGACCGACGCCGGCCGGCAGGTGCTGGGCCACGCGCAGGAAATCCTTGCCGCCGACGCGCGCCTGCAGCAACTGAGCGTGCGCCTGGCCGCACCCGTGGAGCCACGCCTGACCGTGGTGTTCTCCGATGTCTACCAGCTCGATCCGGCGCAACGTGTGCTGCAGCGGTTTGCCGAGGCATTTCCCGAGATCGAGCTGGAATGGCTGGATGCCGAGGGTCGGGACGTRCTGGAACTGGTGGATGGTGGGCGCGCCGGGCTGGGACTGCTGCCGCGCCAGGCGCAGTACCCCGATGCGCTGGTGGCCCAGCCGTTGGCCCACCACAGCGAACTGGCGGTGTACGTGGCCAGCGACCATCCGCTGGCGCAGGCCGGCGTGCGTGCGGCGGCGCAACTGGCCCGGCATCGGCAGGTGCGGCTGAGTGCGCAGGTCGACCACGCACCGCCGATCAGCGGGCCGGCATGGACCGCGTCGGACTACCTGATGGTGATGGAGATGGCCGAGGACGGCATCGGCTGGGCCGAACTGCCGCGTGCGCTGGTGCAGCGCTACGACCGGGGCCGCCTGCTGGAACTGCGCGTGCCGGGCTGGCCGAGGCGCATCCACAGCGACCTGGTGTGGCGCCGCGATACGCCACCGGGGCCGGCAGCGTTGTGGTGGGCCCAGGCGTTGGGGTGAGCTAGTGC
>NZ_JBFTNR010000499.1:0-3204 GCF_056665995.1 Stenotrophomonas sp. 05L44_2 | reverse complement strand
AGCCTGGACTGGTGGAAGATCCGCATCAACAACGTGATCGCCGCCGAGTCGGTGACCTCGATCCTCAACCAGTGCTACGTGCTGGGCGTGGCGTCGGCGTGTGACCGCTTCAGCCGCGGTACCGAAGGCCGCACCGTCAACCAGGTGGTCGACGTTACCCGTACCCTGATCAACGGTGGCTACCAGGAAACCGCAGGTTACGACCTGGGCATCAAGTACCGCCTGCCGGAGTTCTCCTTCGGCAAGATCGTGGTTGACTGGAAGACCACCTACGTCGATTACCTCGAGTACAAGCGCGACAACGAAGCCGAGACTCCGGTCGAGCAGCACACCAGCTGGGCAACCGGCGACTGGGGTGCGAACTTCCGCGTCCGCTCGAACCTGAATGTCGATTGGAGCCTGGGCAACCTGGGCGTGAACTGGGCCGTGCGTTACTACTCGAGCATGAAGGAGCCGTGCTCCTACGACACCGAGTGCAACCTGCCTGACTTCACCTCGGCCTACACCCTGGGCCAGCCGACCCGCAAGGTTGGTTCGAACACCTTCCACGATGTGCAGGTGCGTTACACCCTGCCGTGGCAGGCTACGGTCTCGGTCGGTGCCAACAACGTGTTCAACCACGAAGGCCCGGTCATGTACAGCCAGCCGAACTCGAGCTTCTCCTACTACGGTGGCTTCGACATCGGTCGCTACTACTACATGAAGTACACCCAGCGCTTCTGATCCATCGAAGCGTGACAGCAGAAAGAGGAGGGCGGGCCGCAAGGTCCGCCCTTCTTCTTTGTGCCACCAGCACCGCACGCGCGTGAATGGGAACATGGGTGTGCGGATGAGCCTGCGCCGACGTGATTGACTCTGTAGAGGGGCTCAGTGTGCTGCTATCTTCATTGCATCACCCGCCACTTGACGGGCGTAACGTCGTTCACCAGAAAACGGAGATCGAGCACAATGAAGGCAGTGAACAAGGTCAAAACCATGGCTGTGATGGTCGTGTGCGCAGCCACGGCGCTCCCCGTATCGGCCACAGACATCAAGCGTCATACATCCGAGGCTATTCCTGTTGCTTACGCTGTCGAGGTGCCCCCAGGGCGTACGACGGTCTACCTCAGCGGCAAACTGCCGGAACCGACCGGTGTTGGCGCTCCTCTGGACTACGGCGATACCAGAACGCAAACGATCAGCGTGTTGCGGCAGATCCACGAGCAACTGGCAAGCATTGGATTGCGAATGGAAGACCTGGTGAAACTGCAAGTTTATCTCGTTGGCGGTGAGGAAACCGGTGGCAGGATGGATCTGGCGGGGTTCGCTGCGGGCTACTCACAGTTCTTCGGTAGTCCCGCAAAGAGCACAGCTCTGCCGGCCCGTTCTACCTTCCAGGTGGCGGGCTTGGCCCATCCGGCCCAACGGGTGGAGATCGAGGCCATCGCGGTCCGTCCCTGAACAACGACAGCACTCTTTGCAACCTGCCTTCAACATTCCCGTGACGTAAACGTCAGGCCTCGCTCGGCACCAGCCCCATCAGGCTGTTGGCGTGCTCGCGCCATTGCGGCAGCTTGTTCAGCACACCGGCGCGCTGCAGATACTCTTCATCCACCGGGTCACCGTTGACCAGCGCCAGTGCCACGTGCACCGCACCGGTCACCCAGAAGCTGCGTGTATTGGCGCGCTGCGGCTGCAGATGGAACGCCACCGCCTCGATGATCGGCATCGGCAGGCCCCACAGGCCCAGCAGATAGGCGCCGGCTTCGGCATGCCCGGGGCGATCATCATCGGCCGGCTCCGTTTCGCTGCGCTCGTTGCGTACACCCGGCAGCAGCAGGCCGATGTCGGCCAGCAGGGCGGCGGTGGCACCGAGTTCGGCGCTGGAGTCGGGCAGCAGGCGTGCGGCCAATCGCGAGGCCATCAAGGCACGCTGCTGCAGCGAATTGCGTTCGGCCCCGGACAAGGTGGGCGCGGAGAACACCTCACTGGCCAGCACCAGGTCACGCAGCGTGGCCAGGCCCAGCCGGGTCACGGCGGTGCGCAGGTCGGCGATGGTGCGGCCCTGGCTGAAGAACGCCGAATTGGAAAGCTGCAGCACCTTGGCCGCGATCGCCGGGTCGGCGGCGACCAGCTTGGCGACATCGGCGCTGTCAGCGTCGTCGTCATGTTCCAGTGCCTGGGTCAGGCTCAGGTACAGGTGCGGCGGCGAAGGCAGCTTCTCGATGCGGCCGATGGCATCGCGCAGGCGCGGGCTGTCCAGCACTTCGCGCAGCTCTTCCAGGCTGGTCAATGCTTCCAGCAGTACTTCTGGTGCCAGCGGCAATGGCAGGAAGCGATGGGCGACCCCGATCAGGCGTGCCGGCGGCGGCCGGTTGCCATGCTGTGCATCGACCAGTGCGATGCGGATGGTCTCCGGGCGCAAGGTGCGGATCTGTCCCAGCAACGTGGTCGCGTTGAGATCGGGCAACTGCGGGCAGACGATCACCGCGTCCACGCCCTGGGTGGCGACCGCGGTCATCGCGGCATGGCCATCGGTGGCGGTCAACGGCTGCCAGTCTTCCCCAAGATCGGCAATGAATTCGGTCAGCTCAGCCGGCAGGCTGGCTGTATCCCCAACAAGCAGAATACGCACGACACATTCCCCTGGCTGTCTCGACGGTCGATGTCGATGACGTGTGAAGTGACGCAATTTACCTAATACGGCGGCAAAGGTGATGTGCCGCCGTCATGAAACGTGACCCGCATCGCTCCGACGCCGTGCGCCGGAGCAATGCTGTTCAGTCTCAGGCCTTGCTGTCGAGGTGGCGCTGGTGCGCCTCGATCAGGATCTGCTTGGCCTCGGCCGCGCCGCCCCAACCGTCCAGCTTGACCCACTTGCCCTTCTCCAGGTCCTTGTAGTGCTCGAAGAAGTGGCCGATGCGCTCCAGCCAGTGGCTGGACACCTGGGCGATGTCCTCGACGTGGGCATAGCCGCTGAAGATCTTCGAAACCGGCACGGCCAGGATCTTCTCGTCGCTGCCTGCCTCATCGCTCATCTTCAGCACGCCGACCGGACGGCAGCGCACCACCGAACCCGGGACCAGCGGCAGCGGCAGCACCACCAGTACGTCGGCCGGATCGCCGTCGCCGCACAGGGTGCTCGGCACGTAGCCGTAGTTGCAGGGGTAGCGCATCGGGGTGGAGAGGATGCGGTCGACGAAGATCGCGCCGGTTTCCTTGTCC
>NZ_JBFTNR010000498.1:0-3209 GCF_056665995.1 Stenotrophomonas sp. 05L44_2 | reverse complement strand
CAATAGTCCCGCGTGCCGACAACCGCCGTTACCAACAGCCGCGGGAAACTGTCGAAGGCGGGGTACTGTGGGTTTGCGGGGTGTGAGCCGCATGGATGCGGCGACCAAGCCTACAAGGACATACTTGCGGCGGCCCCGCAAACCCACAGTRCCCCGCCATCCCACSGAATGCCGCTGTTGCTGTTGCTGTTGCTCTGGCTTGTAGCGGATGCAGGRCTGCAAGCCCTGCCRAAACCCCTCKTACCCCGCCTTTGACAGTYCCTTGCGCGCGTCCARCCACGGAAAAAAGAAAAAGAAGATCAAAAGCGGGTCGCTTGCTGCGCTCGCTCCGTGTCGACCAAGGTCGACACCTACCAATAGTYCCGCGTGCCGACAACCGCCGTTACCAACAGCCGCGGGAAACTGTCGAAGGCGGGGTACTGTGGGTTTGCGGGGTGTGAGCCGCATGGATGCGGCGACCAAGCCTACAAGGACGTACTTGCGGCGGCCCCGCAAACCCACAGTGCCCCGCCCCCCACCGAATGCCGCTGTTGCTGTTGCTGTGGCTGTGGCCTCTGCAGGTGCAGGGCTGCAAGCCCTGCCGAAACCCCTCTTACCCCGCCATCAACGCTTCGATCTCGTCGGCGCTGCGTTCCAGCCCTTCGGTCAACACCCGATGCCCGTCGTCGGTGATCAGCACGTCATCTTCGGTACGGATGCCGATGCCGCGCCAGCGCGGTTCCACCGTTGTGTCGTCCACGCCGATATACAGCCCCGGCTCGATGGTGAACGCCATGCCCGGCTCCAGCAGGCGCGAATCGCCGGCCAGGCGGTAGTCGCCTACATCGTGCACATCCAGCCCGATCCAGTGCCCGGTCTTGTGCCGGTAGAAGCGCTGGTACAAGCCTTCGGTGAGATTCTTTTCCAGCGTGCCCTTCAACAGGCCCAGTTGCAGCAACCCTTCGGTGAGGGTCTGCACCGCCGCCAGATGGCCCATTTCGTACGCCACGCCCGGTTTGGCCTGGGCAAGCGCCGCCGCCTGCGCGGCACCCACCAGATCATGCAGCGCGCGCTGCTCGGCGCTGAAACGACCATTGACCGGGAACGTACGGGTGATGTCACTGGCGTAGCCGCGGTACTCGGCGCCGGCATCGATCAACACCAGTTCGCCGTCGCGCGAACGCGCGTTGTTGTCGCGGTAATGCAGGATGCAGGCATTGCGGCCGGCGCCGACGATGCTGCAGTACGCAGGTACCGCGTCGTTGGCACGGAACACCCGCTCCAGTTCGGCCTGCAGTTCGTACTCGTGAATGCCCGCCTTCGCACTCTGCATGGCCGCGCGATGCGCCAGCACACTGATGTCGGCCGCACGCTGCATCAACGCCACCTCGGCACCGGACTTGAACAACCGCTGCTCGTGCAGCAGATGGCCCAGTTCCAGGAACTCATGCGGTGGCTGCGCACCGTGGCGCACCTGCGAACGTACGCGGTTCACCCAGCCGATCAGCTTCAGGTCGAAATCCGCATCGCGGCCGAAGTGGTAGTACACCCGCGAACGCCCTTCCAGCAGGCCCGGCAGGATGTCGTCSAKGTCGGTGATCGGRWAGGCATCGTCCATCGCGAACTGCGCCACGGCGCCGTCCTGGCCGGCGCGACCGCCATCCCAGGCTTCGCGCTCGGGATCGCGCTCGCGGCAGAACAGGATCGCTTCGCCGTGGCGACGGCCGGGAATCAGCACCAGTACCGCTTCCGGCTCCGGGAAGCCGCTCAGGTACTGGAAATCCGAATCCTGCCGGTACGGATAATGGGTATCAAGGCTGCGCACCTTCTCAGATGCCGCCGGCAGCACCAGGATCGCGTCTTCGCCCGCCATGTCCATCAACTGCCGGCGACGACGCTTGTACTCGCCGGCAGCGATGCCGGTGCGCTGCTTGATATCCATCAGTTCAGGCGCTGCCGATGGCGCGCGGCCAGCACCACGTCACCGTGCAGCAGCAGCACCGCCACGCGGATGAACTCCTCGATCTCCGACAGGGCTTCGTCGTCATCATCACCGCCCGCTTCAAAATCCTCGCTCGAGGCACGGGCCAGGCTGGCCAGGTCGTTCAGCGCCTCCTCGCCTTCTTCGGACAGGGCCGGCCGGTGGCCGCCACTGCCCAGGCCGAAGCCGCCCAGGAAGGAACGGGTCCAGCTGAACATGGCGTCCGCCTGCGCGGCCACGTCGCTGCTGTCGGTCAACAGCAGCTCGAAGGCGAAGTCCCGGTCTTCCAGCTGCTTGATGGTGGCCTCCAGCAACTGCGCCAGCGCACTGTCGGCAGCTGCCTGCGGCAGATTGTCGTCGGCCAGTACGCGCGCCGGCCAATCATTGCCGGGAGCACCGCCAGCGGCCAGCCAGCCGCACAGCCCGCCATGCAGCTCGGCAGCAGTGGCGCCCAGGCCCAGTTCCTGGCTGGCGCGGGTAACGTCGTCGACGGAGGGAAGTTCGGTCATCGTGCGGCTCGTTCGGAAGGGAAACTGCGGAGCGCGCACGCGCGCGCCCGTGAGCCCGGTAGTGTAGCAATGTGTCCGCCTGCTCTCCGTAGCCGCCGGGCCCTGCTGCGACAGTGCTTGACCGCCCTGACCCGGCTTGCCTATCGTGCGGGCATGGAACCCGCCGATCCCCTTGCCCAGCTGCAGGCCTTCGCCGCCCGTGTGGAGGCGTTGCTCGACCGCAACCAGCGGCTGGCCGAGGAGAACCGCAGCCTGCGCCACCAGCAGGAACAGCTGGTGGCCGAGCGCTCGACGCTGCTGGCCAAGAACGAGCAGGCGCGTTCGCGGGTGGAAGCGATGATCACCCGGCTCAAATCCCTGGAGCAGCACACATGAGTGCCGAACCGGTCAGCGTCCGTATCCTTGACCGCGAATACACGGTCGGCGTTGGTGGCGATGAACGCGACAGCCTGATGGCGGCCGCCCGCCTGCTGGATGCGCGCATGCGCGAGATCCGCGGCAGCAACCGGATGGCCGCGGTGGACCGCATCGCGGTGCTGGCGGCACTCAACCTGGCACACGAACTGCAGCTGCTGCGCGATGAGAACGCCCGCCAGGCGGTCGCCCTGCAACAGACCCTGGCCGACCTGAACCGGCGCCTGGACCGGGCGATCGACAGCAGCACCTGAGATGGGCGCGGAATGCGCCTTCTCTTTTCTGAATTGGCACGCACTGTTGCCGACGAACGGCCTATCCAGATC
>NZ_JBFTNR010000497.1:0-3212 GCF_056665995.1 Stenotrophomonas sp. 05L44_2 | reverse complement strand
CCTCGGCAACGATCAGCAGCGGCTTGCCAGCCTTGGCGACGCCTTCCAGCACCGGCAGCAGGTCACGGACGTTGGAGATCTTCTTGTCGTGCAGCAGGATGTACGGGTCATCCAGGTCAGCGGTCTGCGACTGCTGGTTGTTGATGAAGTACGGGGACAGGTAGCCGCGGTCGAACTGCATGCCCTTGACCACGTCCAGCTCGTTGTCCAGGCCCGAGCCTTCTTCAACGGTGATCACGCCTTCCTTGCCGACYTYCTTCATCGCGKTGGCGATGATSTSGCCGATCKWSKCGTCSGAGTTGGCSGARATCGTGCCGACCTGGGCAATSGCCTTGTCGTCAGCGGTCGGCTTGGAGATGTTCTTCAGCTCGGCGACGGCAGCCACGACGGCCTTGTCGATACCGCGCTTGAGGTCCATCGGGTTCATGCCGGCAGCAACGGCCTTGGCGCCTTCGCGGATCAGGGCCTGGGCCAGCACGGTGGCGGTGGTGGTGCCGTCGCCGGCGTCGTCGTTGGTACGGGAGGCGACTTCCTTCACCATCTGCGCGCCCATGTTCTCGAACTTGTCAGCCAGTTCGATTTCCTTGGCGACGGACACGCCGTCCTTGGTGATGGTCGGGGCGCCGAAGCTCTTCTCGAGCACGACGTTGCGGCCCTTCGGGCCCAGGGTGGCCTTGACGGCATTGGCGAGAACGTTGACGCCGCGCACCATGCGCGAACGGGCGTCTTCACCGAAACGAATATCCTTGGCAGCCATTGCGTTTACCTCATTGGTAGCGCCGGGCCATGCCCGGCGGCTGGGTGTTGGAATCAGGGGATGAAGCAGGTCGCGCCGACGCTCAGCCGATGACGGCGAGCACGTCGTCTTCGCGCAGGACCTTGTACTCGACGCCTTCGCTCTTGTACGAGCTGCCGGCGTACTGGCCGTAGATGACCTTGTCACCGACCTTCAGCGACGGAGCGCGCACGTTGCCGTTGTCCAGCGGCTTGCCCGGGCCCACGGCCACGACTTCACCCTTGGTGGACTTTTCCTTGGCGGAGTCCGGGATCAGGATGCCACCGGCGGAAACTTCGTCGGCTTCGATCGGCTTGACCACAACGCGGTCGTGCAGCGGCTTGATGCTCATGTGGGACCTCTTAAGTTATTGATTGATCTGAAAAAGTCCGGCGATGTTAGCACTCGCACCAAGCGACTGCCAGCAACGCGCGTGAAAAAGCCCGACAGGTCGGGAGCACGACAGAGATGGAGACCTCCGGAGGCCTTTCAAGGCCCGCCCCCGAAATTTTTCCCGGCGGCCCGGCGGCACTCCATCCCCGCGCGGACGCCTTTATAGGGATGCGTCGCGGCAAGCCAAGGGGGAGTTGGCCACCATTTGGTGACCGCCGTCGCACTGTCAGATATCTGGCGTTCATTTACGACAAAGTGTCACCGGATCGGCTTTAGGGTGGCCCGGCATTCCCAATCACAAGGAGTAGTCGATGCGATTGCTGTCCCCGCTCGCCGCCGCCTGCCTGCTGGCCCTGGCTGCCGCGCCGGCCCAGGCCGAGGTCTTCATCAACGAACTGCACTACGACGACAGCACCGCTGCCGGTGACGTCGGCGAAGCCATCGAAGTGGTCGCCACCGCCGGCGAAGACCTGTCCGGCTACCGCCTGTACCTCTACAACGGCAGCAACCCGTCGGCCGCCACGGTCTACGCCAACAACGCGGTGCCGGCCGGAACCGCGGCGAGCTGCGGCAGCGCCACCCTGGCGGTGGTCACCTACCCCAGCAACGGCCTGCAGAACGGTGCCAACGACGGCATCGCCCTGGTCGACGCCAGCGGCAAGGTGGTCCAGTTCCTCAGCTACGAGGGCGCGATCACCGCTTCCGGTGGCCCCGCCGCCGGCATGACCAGCCAGAACATTCCGGTTGCCGAAACCAACAGCACCGCGGCGGGCACCTCGCTGCAGCTGACCGGCAGCGGCAGCCAGTACGCGCACTTCACCTGGGCCGAATCGGCCAGGCAGACCTTCGGCAGCTGCAACAACCACCAGACCTTCAGTGGCGGCGGCACCCCGGGCCCGAACACGCCGCCGTCGGTGTCCACCACCACGCCGGCACAGGGCAGCAGCACCTTCCCTGCCGCCGCCGACCTGGAAGTGGTGTTCAGCGAGACGGTCAACCTCGCCAGCGGCGCCTTCGCACTGACCTGCGGCACTTCGGGCAGCGTGCCGCTGACCTGGCCGGCCAGCGGCAAGAGCGTGAAGCTGTCGACCAACACCGCGCTGGTCGCCGGTGAAGCCTGCCGCTTCGACATCCGTGCCGCACGCATCACCGATGCGCAGGGTGCCCGCCCGGCGACCGACAGCCGCATCGCCTTCACCGTGGCCACCACCACCGGCAATCCGGACCCGGGCAATCCCGGCGGACCGGCCGGTTACTACTCGAAGGTCAACACCAGCAGCCCCAGCCAGCTGCGCTGCTCGCTGCACGCTACCATCAAGGGCCACACCGCGTATCCGTACAGTGGCTCGGGCACCAGCACCTGGACCATCCTGGAAATCGCCGACGAAGATCCGAACAACAGCGGCCGGATCCTCGATGCCTACCGCAACCACAGCTTCGCCAAGGTGACCGACCGTGCAGGCAGTGGCAGCGGCCTGAAGTACAACCGCGAGCACACCTGGCCGAACTCGCTGGGCTTTGCCAGCACCACCGGCGACAAGGGCCTGCCGTACGCGCCCTACACCGATACCCACATGCTGTACCTGACCGACGCACAGTGGAATGCCGACCGCGGCAACAAGCCGTTCGGCAAGTGCGATGCCAACTGCGGCGAGCGTGCCACCGAAGCCAACAACGGCCACGGCGGTGGCAGCGGTGGCTACCCGGGCAATTCGAACTGGGTGCGTACACCGGATGGCAATGCCGGTACCTTCGAGGTGTGGGGCCAYCGCAAGGGCGACATGGCRCGCGCGGTGATGTACATGGCCATCCGCTATGAAGGTGGCAAGGATGCGGCCACCGGCCAGTCCGAACCGGACCTGGAACTGACCGACGACCGCAGCAAGATCGTCAAGACCAGCAGCTCGCCGGCCTACATGGGCCTGCTGTCGACCCTGATCGACTGGCACCTGTCCGATCCGCCGGATGCCGCCGAGCAGGCGCGTAATGACGTGATCTACTCGTTCCAGGGCAACCGCAACCCCTTCATCGACCACCCCGAGTG
>NZ_JBFTNR010000496.1:0-3212 GCF_056665995.1 Stenotrophomonas sp. 05L44_2 | reverse complement strand
GTCCTTGATGGTCAGGTCGCCGGTGACGGTCAGCTTGTTGGTGCCGGCCGATTCAACCTTGGTGCTCTTGAAGCTGGCAGCCGGGAACTTGGCAGCGTCGAAGAAATCGGCGCTCTTCAGGTGCTCGTCGAACTTGGCGGTGAAGCTGTTCAGGCCGCTCAGCGGCAGCTTCACTTCCACGGTGGACTTGGTGACGTCGGTGGCGTCGTACACCAGGGTGCCTTCGGCGTTGCCGAAGTGCGCGCTCGGGTTGGAGAAGCCGAAGTGGCTCCACTGCGCCAGCACGTCGGTGTGGGTAGGGTCGAGCTTGTAGGTGCCCGAGGCGATGGTGATGGCGGCAGCGGCCGGGGCGGCAGCAGCGGCATCGGCGGCCGGGGTGGTGGCAGCCTGTTCGGTGGCGGCCGGGGCAGCAGCATCGGCTGCCGGGGCGGCGGTGTCGGCCGGCTTGGAGCAGGCGGCGATGGCCAGGGTCAGGGCCAGCGGCAGCAGCAGTTTACGGGTGGCGCTCATCTCAGGAACTCTCCGGATCGTAGGGTGGGAACACAGTGCAGCAATGGCCCGCCACGGCGGGCGGGCCCGAAACCGATACAGCGACTTACGCGATGCGCGCCGCTTCGTCGAAGGACAGACGCGGCAGACGGGGGAACAGGCCCGAATCGTCACCGTACCCCAGGTTGACCAGGAAATTCGACTTGATGCTGGTGCCGGCGAAGAAGGCTTCATCGACCTTGGCGTTGTCGAAGCCGGACATCGGGCCGGCATCCAGGCCCAGCGCGCGTGCGGCCAGGATCAGGTAAGCGCCCTGCAGGCTGCCGTTGCGGAACGCGCCTTCATGGCGGCCTTCGCGCGGGCCGTCGAACCAGGCCTTGGCGTCGGTGTGCGGGAACAGGTACGGCAGCTTCTCGTGGAAGTCCTGGTCGAAGGCCACGATGACGGTGACCGGGGCAGCCAGGGTCTTGTTGTGGTTGCCTTCGGACAGGGCCGGGGCCAGCTTGGCCTTGGCTTCGGCCGACTTCACGAASACGAAGCGCGCCGGGCTGCCGTTGGCGGCGGTCGGGCCCCACTTCASCAGGTCGTACAGGGCGTGCAGCTGGGCGTCTTCGACCGGCTTGTCGAGGAAGGCGTTCTGGGTACGGGCAGTGCGGAACAACTGGTCCAGTGCAGCAGCGTCGAGCGCGTGGGACATCGGTGGATCTCCAGGGCGGCTAAGGTCTGTGCCCGCGGGCGGCGCGGGGCGAAACGTCGATCCGCAGTGTAGAGTGTCGCGACTGTTGCAACACCCAGCAGGGCTGAAACGAATTAATGCCAATGGTGAAACGATCGAGCGCGCCTTGGACGGTCACCGACGGCCGTGCCGGCAATGTCCGGCAGGCGGTCGCGCTGGCCTCGGCGCTGCGCCAAGGCACCCACCGCCCCCTGATCCTGCAGCCCCGGGCGCCATGGCGCTGGCTGGCACCGCGGCGCTTGCCCGGTGATGTGCACGGCTACGGCCAAGCCCTGGCAACCCTCGCCGCCGATGCGCCCGCGCTGGCGATCGGCTGTGGTCGCCAGGCCGCCGGCGCGCTGCGCGTACTGCGTGCGCGCGGCAGCCAAGTGGTGCAGATCCTCGACCCGCGCATCGGTTCCCGCCACTGGGACGTGGTGGTGGTGCCCGAACATGACGCGCTGCGCGGCAGCAACGTGCTGACCCTGATCGGCAGCCTGAACCCGGTGGACGATGACTGGCTGGCCTGGGGCCGCGCGGCGTTCGCCAGCTTCAGCACCCTGCCCGGCCCGCGCACCGCGCTGCTGGTGGGCGGCCCGACGCCGCTGGCGCCGTGGGACGAAACCGCGATGGTGCATGTATTCCAGGCACTGGCCGATCAGATCCGCAGCGAGGGCGGCAGCCTGCTGGCGACGACGTCGCGACGCACGCCGCCAGCATTGGCCGAGATCCTGCGCGCGAAGTTCGCCGATCTGCCGCATGTGATCTGGGGCGATGGCGGCGATGGCGTGAACCCGTATGCCGGCCTGCTCGGCTGGGCCAACCGGGTGGTGGTGTCGCCCGATTCGGTGAACCTGTTGTCCGAGGCCAGCGCCACCCGCATGCCGGTGATGGTGGCCCTGGCCGATACCGCACAGGGACGGCTGGCACGCTTCCAGCAGCAGCTGCGCGAGCGCGGGCGCCTGCAGCCGCGTTGGCTGGACTGGCAGTACGACCGCATCGAACCGCTGCGCGAAACCACGCGGATTGCCGCCGAGGTCAAAGCGCGCCTGGCATCACGGTAGTGCCGGCCGCTGGCCGGCAACTCATGATCTTCGGCGACGTATATGCGGATGCCGGCCAGCGGCCGGCACTACCTCACCCCCTGTGGAGCGCTGATTCCAGCGATGCGGGTATGATCGGCGCGCGGGCCTGCCCGCGTCTGGAGCGGTTCACATGGAACGTCTGCATCGCCTGCGCTGCGCCCTGCTGCTGTCGATGGGCCTGCTGGCCACCGTGCCGGCATGGGCCGACAGCGGCACCTGCCGCGAGCGCTACCCCAGCGTGGCCGCGCAGGCGGCGATGTTCGATGTGGCGTGGACCACGGCCGAGCGCCTGGACGCGCTGCCCGACGTGGACGTGGTGATCGCCGCGCGTGGCGGCCAGGACCTGAGCCGCTACGGCCTGCGCCACAGCCACCTGGCCTTCCTGCTGCGCGAGGACGACGGCCGCTGGCGTGCGATGCACCTGCTCAACCGCTGCAAGACCGACAGCTCGCAGCTGTACCGCGAGGGCCTGGGCAATTTCGTCGGTGAAAGCGGCACCCATACTGATCTGCGCATCGGCGTGCCGCCCCCGGCGTTGCAGGCTGCACTGAAGCGGATGCTGGCAGCGCCGGCGATCCAGCCCAAGGCGCTGCACGAATCGAACTACAACGTGGTGGCCTATCCGTTCGCGACCGACTTCCAGAATTCCAACCAGTGGATCCTGGAAGTGCTGGCCGCAGCGATGGCGCAGGCCGAAGGGGGCCCGGTCATCGTCAAGCGCGAACAGGCACAGCAATGGCTGCGCGCGCAGAAGTACCAGCCCAGCGTGCTGCATATCGGCCTGGGCAAGCGCGTGGGTGCGCGCTTGTTCGTGGCCAACGCCACCACCACCGACCATCCGGCCAGCGAACGCATTTCCGGCAACTACTCGGTGGTGACGGTGGAATCGGTATTCGACTTCCTGCACCAGCGCAGCCAGCTGC
>NZ_JBFTNR010000495.1:0-3212 GCF_056665995.1 Stenotrophomonas sp. 05L44_2 | reverse complement strand
GCTGTCAGCAGTGCCAAGCTGATTACTGCAGAACGCAGTCGCCCAACGCCAGGTAATCCGATCCCGAACTGAACTGCAGCGTGCAGCTGGCGGTGAAGGTGACGCCGTCATCCATCGCTGCAAGCTTGGCGTTCTGCTCGTCGTCGGAGGCGGTCAGGCGGGCCAGCACCTGGCCATCCTCATCGCCCGCCTCAAGGACCGGCTCGCCCTGCAGGTTGCTGGAGGCGCCCAGGCTCACTGCCGTGAACTGTACGGTCTGGTTGAGCTGTTCCAGCCCGAGGGAGGAATAGCCGGCCTCTTCATAGGCCGAATACAGCCCGGCCAGGCTCGGCGCGGCATGGCCGGCCAGCGGGGCGAGAAGGCAGGCGACGAGTGCGATCAGTGCTTTGTGCTTCAAGGGGTTCTCACAATCATGGGATCCGATCCCATGGCGGTTGTGGAGCTGATGGGCAGGGGCCAGGCAGGCACCCGCAAGGGCGGGGCGATTCCTGCGCCCCGATGGCAGGCAAAGTAGATGAACCCGGACTTCCGGTGCAAGCGCTGGCGTACGCACTGTCGCGCGCGTGATACATAGCGTGACGTTTGATCGATGTGATAATCATTCGCGTTTAAGGTAGACTGCGGTCCCTTGTGAACCGGTGGCCGTGTGCCGCTTTCGCCGTCACTGATGAAGTCTTCCGTCCTGCCTCCGCGCCGCGGCCCGCTGCTGTCCGGCCTGGCCGCCTTGATGATGGGCCTGCTCCTGGCTACCCCGTACGCATACGCGCAGCAACGCAATCCGCTGCAGAAGATGGGCCAGACCGTGCTTGATGCACCGGCGGCCAGCTATCGCTTCGAGCGTTTCGTGATCGACAGCCCCGATCAGCAGCGCCGCTGGCGGGTGAATGTGGCGATTCCGGCCAAGGCCCCCAAGGCGCCATCGCCGGTGCTGTACGCACTGGACGGCAACGCCGTGGCGATGGTGCTGGACCAGCCGCTGCTGGCCGAGCTGGCCGCACGCAAGGCGCCGCCGGTGTTGGTGCTGATCGGCTACGACAACGACCTGCGCATCGATTCGGCGTCGCGCACCCGCGACTACACCGCATGGATCGATCGCGCCGATGATGAAAGCGGCAGGACGCAGGCTGTCGGCGGCGGCGCAGCGGCCTTCCTGGACATGATCGAGCGTCGCATCAAGCCCGAAGTGGAACGCCGCGCCAACATCGATCGCCAGCAGCAGGCCCTGTGGGGCCATTCGCTGGGCGGCCTGTTCGTGCTCAGCAGCCTGTACACCCGTCCGGCCGCCTTCCAGTACTACCTCAGTGCCAGCCCGTCGTTGTGGTGGAGCCAGGGTGCGCCGCTGGGTGACATCGAGCAGCAGTTCGTTCAGAACGTGCATGGCCAGCCAGCAAAGGTGTGGCTGATGCTGGGCGGTGCCGAGCGCGTCGGCGACCGTGGCAAGCGCGACATGAGCAATCCGCGCGTGGTCGCGCATCTGCGCCGCATTGGTGGCGCCACCCCGGATGCGGCAATGCAGCTGTCCGAGCGCCTGGGCAAGGTACCGGGGCTGAGCGTGCAGTACCGCGAGTTCCCGGGCCTGGGCCATGGCCCGATGCTGCCGGCGTCCTTCCACGCGGCGCTGCACGAGCTTTATGGCGTGACCGACCGCAGCGCCGCCGACGGCCCGCCGGCCGGTGGAGACAACGCCGCCGAATGACCCCCTCGCACGGCAGTGCCGTGCGACCCCACTACCCAGGCGGACTGTCGATGTGCAGCGGCCAAGGCAACCGATGAATCCCGCGCCACCAGGCGCGGCCTACGTGTGCAAGGAGCCTTCCATGTCATTCCGTCCGTCTTTCCGCCTCACTTCCCTGGCCGCCGGCCTGCTGCTGGCAGTGACCGCCAGCGCACAGCCGGTGTTCGACCAGCCGGCCAGCGCTACCTTCAAGGGCCAGGTTGTCTCACGCGGTGAGAACGTGGTTCCCGGCAGCACCGCCGATGTCACCGGCCGCGGCTTCGTGCCGGGCCAGCAGGTCAGCCTGCTGCGTGGCGATACCGTGCTCAACAGCCAGCCGGTGGTGGTCGATGCCGATGGCAACTTCAAGACCCAGCTGGCCATTCCGGCCGACGCCGTGCCGGGTACCCATCCGGTGGTGGTGCGCGCCAGCCAGCCGGCCGCCGCAGCCGTGCTGAAGCTGCGTGTGTCGCCGCAGCTGCCGCTGTCGGGCCAGGCGAAGTTCACCACCCAGTCCAACAAGCTGGTGCCGGGCCTGTACCAGTCGGCCTACAGTGCTGCCAGCAATGCCGTGTTCGTGACCTCGGCCGTCGGCCGCCCGCCGGTCACCCAGTCGCAGCTGCTGAAACTGGACCCGAAGTCGCTGAAGGTGACCAAGGCCATCACCCCGGCGCAGGTGCCGGGCAGCACCAACGGTGCGGTGTTCGCGGTGTATGGCGTGGGCGTCGATGATGCCAATGGCAATGTCTGGGTCAGCAACACCCGCCAGGACACCGTGGCTGTCTATCGCCAGGCAGACTTGTCGCTGGTCCATCAGTTCCCGGTCGGCGCCGTGYCGCACGCCCGCGACGTGGTGGTCGACARCACGCACGGCAAGGTGTTCGCATCGGCCGCCGGTGAGGACCATTTGTCGGTGTTCGATGCGAAGACGCTGAAGGCACTGGAGCCGATCACCTTGGCCTCCGGCGTGGACGACGAGAAGTTCGTGCCGATGAGCCTGGTGCTGGATGAGCCCAGCGGCAAACTGTTCACGGTCAGCATCGGTACGCCGGAAGCGGCGGTGATCGATGTGGCCAGCGGCAAGGTCGACAAGGTCATCGACCTGGGCAATTCGATCAGCGCTTCGGGCGTTGCCTTCGATGCCGAGCGCAACCGCCTGTACGTGGCCTCGCAGGGCACCGACAACCTGCTGATCGTCGACGTGGCCAGCGGCAAGGTCGTGCACGACGTGCCGGTCGGCGCCGGGGCACTGAACGTGGCCTTCGATGCGAAGAGTGGCCTGGCCTACGTCACCAATCGCGGTGCCGGCACCGTCACTGCCGTCGACCGTGATGGCAAGGTGGTCGGCAACCTCGATGGCGGCACCTTCCCCAATCACGTCCGCGCCGATGGCAAGGGCAATGTCTTCGCCGTGAACAAGTCGCGTGGCGCTGAAGATCCGAAGGGTGACCGCATCACCCGCATCAGCCTGCGCCAGCCGTAAGCCACAGGGCAGGGC
>NZ_JBFTNR010000494.1:0-3216 GCF_056665995.1 Stenotrophomonas sp. 05L44_2 | reverse complement strand
AGGTGGGGGCAGTGGCCGGCTACGCCAACGTCACGGCGCCCGATTCCCTGGAAAACAGCGTACGTGGCCTTGGCGAGAACATCGCCGGCGTGGCCGAGGCCAACGGCCGCCCTCAGGAAGCCGCGCAGCTGCGCCAGCAGTTCGCTGATATCGATCTTGATACCGAACTGTACGTGGCCGGCTTCGACGCCAGCTGGGAACTGGACCTGTTCGGGCGCCGGCGCCGCGCAGCCGAGCAGGCCGCCGCCGAGGCCGAGGCCAACGCGGCAGCACTGGCCGACGCACAGGTGCAACTGGCCGCCGAGTTGACCCAGGTCTACCTGGGCTACCGCAGCAGCCGCGAGCGTATYGCCCTGGCCGAACACAACCTCCGCGCCGCCGATGAAAGCCTGCAGCTGACCCGCCAGCGCCGCCAGCGCGGCGCAGATTCGGACCTTCAGGTGGAACGGGCGCAGGCCCAGCTGCAACAGCAGCAGGCCGCGCTGCCGTCACTGCAGGCACAGGCCGATGAGGCGCGCGATGTGCTGGCCCTGATGGTTGGCCGCGAGCCCGGTGCACTGGATGCGCGGCTGGCGGCGGACCAGCCGCTGCCAGCGCTGCCGGCCCGCGTGCCGGTGGATGATGCGGGCGCGCTTATCCAGCGCCGGCCGGATGTACGCAAGGCCGAGCGCGAGCTGGCAGCTTCGTCGGCGCAGATCGGCCAGGCTCTCTCGGCGTACTTTCCGCAGGTGACGCTGTTGGGCAGCATCGGCGCCGGAGCCACCTCGCTGTCCGACCTGGGGCGGGATTCGGCGGCCACGATCGTTGCTCCGTTCCTGCGCTGGTCGCTGTTGGATTTCGGCGTGAACAAGGCCCGTGTAGCGCAGGCCCGGGCCGGCAACGAGGCCAGGCTGGCGGCCTACGAGGGCACGGTGCTGGCGGCGCTGCAGGATGCGAACACGGCGCTGGCGCGGTTCGGCGCTGCGCGGCAGCAGTTGCAGGCCAGTGTCCGCGCCGAGGCCTCGGCCGACCGCTCGCTGCGCCTTATGCGCCAGCGTCGGCAGGCTGGGGCGACCTCGCAGATCGACCTGCTGGACGTGCAGCGCCAGCGCCTGCAGGCCCAGGATGCCGCCGCACAGGCGCGCCTGCAGCTGCTGGTGCGCTATGTGGCCCTGCAGAAGAGCTTGGGCCTGGGCTGGCAGGAGGCGCCGCCGGTGGCCATCCGCTGATTGCCCCGATGGCATGGCGAGGCGGCCGCCCGCCACAGCCCGTCATATCCCCATCGGCCCCCGGCCGGTAGAATGGCGGCCGCTGTCCACCGCCCGCTCCCGGAGCCCCCATGCCCGTTGAAGCCCAGCCGGAAGCCGCCGTCGTCGAAGCGAGCGGTGTGCCCGGCTATCTCTCCATTCGTGATCTGCGCAAGGAATTCGATGGCTTCGTCGCCGTCGACGACGTCAACCTGGAYGTCCGCAAGGGCGAGATATTTGCGCTGCTCGGTGGCTCCGGCAGCGGCAAGTCGACCCTGCTGCGCTGCCTGGGCGGCTTCGAGACACCCACCAAGGGCAGCATCACCGTCGATGGCCAGCAGATGGACGCGCTGCCGCCGTACSAGCGGCCGRTCAACATGATGTTCCAGTCCTAYGCSYTGTTCCCGCACATGACCGTGGMGCAGAACATYGCYTTCGGCCTGAAGCAGGACGGACTCGGCCGCGAGACCATCGCCAAGCGCGTGGGCGAGATGCTCGACCTGGTGCAGATGGGCCATCTTGGCAAGCGCAAGCCGCACCAGCTGTCCGGCGGCCAGCAGCAGCGCGTRGCGCTSGCGCGGTCGCTGGCCAAGSGGCCSAAGCTGYTGYTGCTSGACGAACCGATGGGCGCGCTGGACAAGAAGCTGCGYTCGCARATGCAGCTGGARCTGGTCAGCATCATCGAGTCGTCGGGCGTGACCTGCGTGATGGTCACCCACGACCAGGAAGAGGCSATGACCATGGCCACCCGCATCGCGGTGATGGACGCCGGCTGGATCCAGCAGGTCGGCAAGCCCGACGAGGTCTACGAGCAGCCGGCCAACCGCTTCGTCGCCGAGTTCATAGGCTCGGTCAACCTGTTCGACGGGGTGATCGACGAGGACCTGCCCGAATACGTGACCGTGCGTTCGCCGCTGTTCCCGGCGCCGGTCTACATCGCCCACGGCATCACCTGCTATGAAGGGCAGCCGGTCGCGTTCGCGCTGCGCCCGGAGAAGGTGATGATCGGCAAGGATGAGCCGGAAGGGCACACCAACAAGGCGCAGGGCGTGATCGAGGACATTGCCTATTTCGGCAGCCATTCGGTCTACCACGTGCGCCTGCCCAGCGGCGCCAAGGTGCTGGCCAACTTCGCCAACTCGCAGCGCTGGGCCAGCGATGGCCTGACCTGGGGTGACGAGGTGTGGGTGCACTGGCGCGACAACGACGGCGTGGTGCTGACCTCATGAGCGCCGCCGGCCTGAAGCGCTGGCTGCCGGGGCTGCGTGCCACGGTGATCGGCATTCCGTACCTGTGGCTGCTGCTGTTCTTCGCGGTGCCGTTCCTGATCGTGCTGATGATCAGTTTCTCGCACAGCCGGGTCGGCTCGCCCCCGTACACCTGGCTGCTGCAGTACGTCGATGGCGGGCTCTCGCTCAAGCTCAACCTCGAGAACTACCTGGCGCTGTTCCGYGATTCGATCTATGCGCAGGCGTTCCTGAGCTCGATCAAGATCGCCGCGATCTCGACCTTCCTCACCCTGCTGATCGGCTATCCGATGGCCTATGCCATCGCCCGCCTGTCGCCGGCCGCGCGCAACGTGGCGATGATGCTGGTGGTGCTGCCGTCCTGGACCTCGTTCCTGATCCGCGTCTATGCATGGAAAGCGATCCTGGACCGCAACGGCCTGCTCGACCAGTTCCTGCAGTACACCGGCCTGCAGTCGCTGATGACCTCGATGGGCCTGCCGAAACTGCAGCTGATCGACACCCCGACCGCGGCCTACATCGGCATCGTGTACTGCTATCTGCCGTTCATGGTGCTGCCGCTGTACGCCAACCTGGTCAAGCATGACCACCGACTGCTGGAAGCAGCCTACGACCTCGGCGCCAAGCCGTGGCAGGCGTTCCTGCGCATCACCCTGCCGCTGTCGAAGGCGGGCATCATCGCCGGCTGCATGCTGGTGATGATCCCGGCGATCGGCGAATTCGTGATCCCGGAAATGCTGGGT
>NZ_JBFTNR010000493.1:0-3235 GCF_056665995.1 Stenotrophomonas sp. 05L44_2 | reverse complement strand
GAATGCGCGTCGTACACCACCACGGTGCCGTGGCGTGCACGCAGGCGTGCGATCTGCGTGGCCAGTGCGTTGTGGTACGGCGCGAAATACGTGTCGCGGCGCCGGGCAATCTCGGCGTCGTCCGGCTCGCGACCGGCGTGGTACAGCGGCTGGTTGTCGAAGGTGGTCAGCGGGCRCAGGCCGGTGGTGTTTTGCCCCGGGTACAGCGACACGCCGCTGGGGTCGCGGTTGAGGTCGATCACCGAACGCGAGATTGCCGAGCGCACGGTGGTCGCGCCCATGCCGCGTGCGAAGTCGTACAGCTCATGCACCCACCAGTCGGCATCGCGGCGCGCCAGCCACGGCGAGTGGAAATCGCCGATCAGGTCATGCGGCAGCTCGCTGCCGGTGTGCGGGAAGCTGACGATCAGCGGCGCGTCGCCTTCGTGCACGGTCAGCCATTCGGGATGGCCGTTCATGCCTGCGGTTCGACCGTGGGCAACAGCTCGGCCAGACCCTTGGCCAATGCGCCGCTGCGGACCAGATCGGTTGCGATCACCATGTCCGGGTGGAAATAGCGGTCGTCCTGCAACATCGGCACCTGTGCACGCAGCGTGGCGCGCACGTTTTCCAGCGCCTTGCTGGAGCGCAGCGGCGCATGGAAGTCGCAGCCCTGCGCAGCGGCCAGCAGCTCGATACCGATTACGTTGGCTGCGTTCTCGGCCATCTGCATCAGGCGGCGCGCACCGTGCGCGGCCATCGACACGTGGTCTTCCTGGTTGGCCGAGGTGGGAATCGAATCGACGCTGGCGGGGTAGGCGCGCTGCTTGTTTTCCGAGACCAGCGCAGCGGCGGTCACCTGCGGAATCATGAAGCCGGAGTTCAAGCCCGGGCGCGGGGTCAGGAAGGCTGGCAGGCCGGACAGCGCAGGGTCGACCAGCATCGCCAGGCGGCGCTCGCTGATCGAACCGATTTCGCACACAGCCATCGCCAGCATGTCGGCGGCGAAGGCCACCGGCTCGGCGTGGAAGTTGCCGCCGGACAGCGCCTCACCGGTGTCGGTGAACACCAGCGGGTTGTCGGACACGCCGTTGGCTTCGATTTCCAGCGTGGTCGCAGCCTGGCGCAGGATGTCCAGCGCCGCGCCCATCACCTGSGGCTGGCAGCGCAGGCAGTASGGGTCCTGYACCCGCACGTCGTTGTCGCGGTGCGATTCACGGATGCCCGAATCCTGCATCAGCGTGCGCAGGGTGGCGGCGGTGGCGATCTGCCCACGCTGGCCACGCAGCGCGTGGATGCGCGGATCGAACGGCGTATCCGAGCCCTTGGCCGCTTCCACCGACAGCGCGCCGGTGACCAGTGCGGCCTGGAACACGGTTTCGATCTCAAACAGGCCGGCCAGTGCGTACGCGGTGGAGAACTGGGTGCCGTTGAGCAGGGCCAGGCCTTCCTTCGCGCCCAGTTCCACCGGCTGCAGGCCGGCGCGTGCCAGTGCGTCCACGGCGGGCAGGCGTTCTTCGCCGACGAAGGCCTCGCCGACGCCGATCATCACGCTGGCCAGATGCGAGAGCGGTGCCAGGTCGCCCGAGGCACCGACCGAGCCCTGCGCCGGCACCACCGGCAGCACGCCCTTCACCAGCATTGCTTCCAGCAGCAGCAGCGTTTCCTCGCGCACGCCGGAAGCACCCTGGGCCAGGCTGACCAGCTTCAACGCCATCATCAGCCGCACCACATTGGCCGGCATCGGCTCGCCCACGCCCGCGGCATGCGAGAGCACGATGTTCCGCTGCAGGGTGGCCAGGTCCTCGCGCTCGATGCGCACGCTGGCCAGCTTGCCGAAACCGGTGTTGATGCCATACACCGGTGCGCCCTTGGCGACGATGGCAGCCACCGTTGCGGCACTGGCGCGCACCGCCGGCAACGCGGCCGGGTCAAGCGACAGCGGCGCACCGCGATACCCCTGCCGCCACTGGGCGAGGGTGACATGGCCGGGGCGAAGAACCAGGGTGTTGCTCATGTGTTGCTCCAGGAGGCAGGCAGGTCGGGCTGTCCGCGCACCACGCGCGCGTGCAGCGGGTTGAATCCAATGCGATAGACCAGGTCGGCGGGGGCGTCGATGTCCCAGATCGCCAGGTCGCAGTCCATGCCGACGGCCAGGCGGCCGATGCGCTCGCCATGGCCCAGCGCACGCGCCGCTTCACGGGTGAAGCCGGCGATGCACTCGTCCACGGTCAGGCGGAACAGGGTGGCGCCCATGTTCATTGCCAGCAGCGGGCTGGTCAGCGGCGAGGTGCCGGGGTTGCTGTCGGTGGCCAGTGCCAGCGGCACGCCGGCCGCACGCAGCGCGGCGATCGGCGGCAGGGTGGTATCGCGGGTGAAGTAGAACGCGCCCGGCAGCAGCACGGCGACGGTACCGGCGGCGGCCATCGCGGCGATGCCGGCGTCGTCCAGGTGTTCGATATGGTCGGCCGACAGTGCACCGAAACCGGCCGCCAGTTCGGCGCCATGCTGGTTGCTCAGTTGTTCGGCGTGGATCTTGATCGCCAGCCCATGCGCACGCGCAGCGTCGAATACCTGGCGGGCCTGCGCCGGCGAGAACGCGATGTTCTCGCAGAAGATGTCCACGGCCTCGGCCAGGCCTTCTGCAGCGATGGCCGGAATCATCACCTCGCACACCTCATCGGTGTATTCCTGCGCCTCGCGACCGGGCGGCACCGCGTGCGCACCGAGGAAGGTCGGCACCACGTTCACCCGGCATTCCTCGCCCAGCGCGCGGGCCACCTGCAACTGCTTGCGCTCGTCCTGCAGGGTCAGGCCGTAGCCGGACTTGATCTCAATGGTGGTTACGCCTTCGGCGCGCATCGCCAGCAGGCGCGGGCGGCTCTCGCGTGCCAACTGCTCTGGCGAGGCAGCACGGGTGGCGCGCACCGTAGAGACGATACCGCCACCGGCACGGGCGATCTCTGCATAGCTCACGCCCTGCAGGCGCTGCTCGAATTCGTTGGCGCGGTTGCCGGCGTAGACCAGGTGGGTGTGGCAGTCGATCAGACCGGGCGAGATCCATCGGCCTTCGCCGTCGATGCGGGTGGTCGGCTGCAGATGGGCATCGCTGCCGGCGGGGCCGACATGCACGATGCGGCCATCGGTGGCGGCCAGTACTGCATCGCGCAGGACACCCAGGCCCTCGCCATCAAGGGTCATCAGGTGGACGTTGGACCAGAGGGTATCGACGTGCATGGCATCCACAACGCAGCTG
>NZ_JBFTNR010000492.1:0-3241 GCF_056665995.1 Stenotrophomonas sp. 05L44_2 | reverse complement strand
GTGCACTGCAGCGCTATGCATCGCGCTTTCCGATCGTGGAGATCAATTCGTCGTTCTACAGACCACATCAGCCCGCCACGTATGCGCGCTGGGCGGCCAGCGTGCCGCACGGTTTCCGTTTCTCGGTGAAGATGCCGCAGGCCATTTCCCATGACGCGCGCCTGCGCGGTGCTGGGCCGTTGCTCGACACGTTCCTGCACGCGGCGGCGCATCTGGGTGATCGGCTGGGCGCCCTGTTGCTGCAGCTGCCGCCGAGCCTGGCCTACGATGGCCGCACGGCCTCGGCCTTCTTCCGGGCGCTGCGCCGGCGCAGCGCCGTGCGGGTCGCCTGCGAACCACGCCACCCGAGCTGGTTCGACGACAAGGCCGACGCGCTGCTGGATGACCACGGCATTGCCCGGGTCGCGGCCGATCCCGCCCGGGTTGCAGGGGCTGATCAGCCGGGCGGAGCCAGGCACTGGAGCTACTGGCGGTGGCACGGGCAGCCGCGCATGTACTACAGCGCCTACCAGCAACCGCAGCTCTGCAGTCTGGTGGCCGCCGCAGTAGAGGCCGCCCAGGCGGGGGAGGCGTGGATCATCCTTGACAACACGGCGCACGGCCACGCCGTGCCCAATGCACTGCAACTGCAGTCGATGCTGGAGCACGCCAATGCCTGAAGGTCCTTCCATCGTGCTGCTGCGCGAGGCCGCCGCCAGGTTCAAGGGAAAGACCGTCCGTGGCGTCAGTGGCAACAGCACGCTCGACCTGGCCTGCCTGGAGGGACGCCGGGTGCGGGCCGTGCGCAGCTGGGGCAAGCATTTCCTGCTGGAGTTCAGCCACGTCAGTCTGCGCATCCACCTGATGATGTTCGGCAGCTGGCGCATCGACGAACGCAAGGAGACGCCAGCGCGGGTATCGCTGCGCTTTGACAACGGCGAACTGAACTTCTACACCTGCTCGGTGAAGCTGATCGATCAGCCGTTGGACGAGGTCTACGACTGGCGCACCGACGTGATGAGCGACCTGTGGGACCCCCGGCTTGCCCGCCGTCGCCTGAAGTCGATGCCCGATGTCCTGGTCTGCGATGCCCTGCTGGACCAGACGCTGTTCTCCGGCGTGGGCAACATCATCAAGAACGAGGTGCTGTTCCGCATCCGGGTCCACCCGGCCAACCCTGTTGGTGATCTTCCGCCGCGCAAGCTTGCCGAACTGGTCAAGCAGGCCCGCGAATACAGTTTCGACTTCCTGCGCTGGAAGCGCGGCTTCGAGCTGAAAAAGCACTGGCAGGTGCACACCCGGCGGACATGCCCCCGTTGTGGTGGTCCGGTCAGCAAGGTCTACATGGGCACCACGCATCGGCGCACCTTCTTCTGCCCGGTATGCCAGGCCGATTATCGCGCTGGGACGCCGCGGCCGCCGGCGAAGAAGCGCACCCTGGCGAGAGGCCCGGTTCAGCGCGGTGGTGCCAGGCCCGTGCGTTGACATGAGGACGTGGATGACAGCGAAGCGATGATCTGACGGTTGCTGAGTACTTCGACGGCGCCCGATCGCTGCAGGGTCTGCAGGGCCGGCTGGCGGCGGTCCGGCAGGGCGGCGACCGCTTCCCGGGCGACCACCGTCGCGTACTCGCGCGAGTTGGCATCGATGGCAGTGGCCAGCACGCACGCGTCCAGTGCCATGCCGGCCAGCACCAATCGCCGGGTGCCGAGCTTGGCCAGCAGCACCGGCAGTGGCGTGGCGAGGAAGGCGGAGTGCTTCGGCTTGAGGATGAAGTAGTGTTCCTCGCTGGGGGCAAGGTACTCGACGATCCGCGCCGAGGCTCCGCCCTTCTGCCGGCAGGCCTCGATCAGCTGCGGGAAGTCGCGCTGCCAGTTGCCGAAATTGTCATTGGCGTAGATCACCGGCCAGCGGTGCGCGTCGAATGCAGCACGCAGGCGGGCGGTGCGCTGGGCTGCACGTACGGCGTACGGAGCCAGTTGCCGCCCCTGTGGAAAGTCGAACAGGCTGAAAAGATCGATGATGAGCAGGGCGGTGGGCTGTTCCATGGCGGGCTCCGAGGTGTCAGGCCTCCACTGCCTGTTCGTCTTCGGCACCACGGACCAGCGCGCCGGAGCCGCCTGACGGGCGCGGGCTGCCCGGCCCCCTCGGCGGGAGCGCAGGCCCGATCACTGGCCAGCTCCGTCGTCCACCTCACCCTTGTCCTGCCGAGCGGGCGTCACGCGCTTGCCAAGCCGTTGCGCCTGCTCATCCGGCGTGGCGGCGGCGACGAAGGGAGAGATCGGATCGCTGGCCGGGAACGTCTCCGTCAACGCCTGATCATGATTGGCACTGTTGTGCGCCTTGGCCTGTCCAGCGCTGGCAGCAGGCACCGCAGCCGTGTCGTCATCCGGATGGGGCAGGTCTTTCTGATCGCGCTGCATGACATTTCCTCTTTATCATTGATTGGACCGTATCGTGCGGGGGCACGACAACGGTAAACGTGAACGCGTGAGTACCCGCATCAAGCCGGCGTGGACGCAACGTCAACAATCAAGGCGTCCTTGCAGATGAGCTCGAAGCCGTTGCACGGTTGCGGCGCCACGCCAGCAGCTGTCCGATCAGCGCGGTTGCCAGCAACAGCAGGTTGGTGACCACGAACACGGTGGCGCCCAGCAGCGCGCTGTAGATCGTGAACAGCGTAGACGCGGTCATCTGCCCGATGAAAAGCCACTTCGAGACGGCTTCCGGGTGAGGCGAGTGCCATTGCTTGACCATCTGCCGGACCAGCGTGGCCATCAGTACGGCTGTGGCGGTCCATCCAAGTAGATCAGGATGCATACGTCATCCTCGCGCAGAAGCGCGCCGCCCCTTGGGGAGCGACGCGTGGGCTGATCTGCGGTGCACTTGCGATCACGCGGCCTGGGCGGCCTTGGCGTTGCCGCCGCTCTTGGCCAGCAGGGTCAGCTTCTCGTCCGTGGCCTTTTCTTCTTCCAGCGTTTCCAGCAGCAACGGCACAGCGTCCTTGTATCCGAGCTGCTTGGCCAGCGCGGCGATGGTGCCGTAGGAAGCGATTTCGTAATGCTCGACTTTCTGCGCGCCGCCAATCAGTGCTGCATCGCGCACCGGGCCCTTTTCAATGCTCTCGATGACTTCCTTGCCTTCTTCCACCAGGCCCTCCATCGCCGCGCACTTGATCCGCTTCAGGCGGATGCCCAGTACCTCCACGACCTGGTCGATGCGCTCGATCTGGCCCTGGGTCTCCTCCAGGTGGGTCTCGAAC
>NZ_JBFTNR010000491.1:0-3245 GCF_056665995.1 Stenotrophomonas sp. 05L44_2 | reverse complement strand
GCACCACGTCGTACTCGGAAGCCGCGTATCTGCCAAGCCCACAGTTGGAGATCATGAGCTGCGCACCGTCATATATGGGCGATCAGCAGGAAGCGAATAGAGTGTCGAAGTGCCCGATCCGATGCTCTGAAACTCGATTGCGACCGAGTGGGTACTGCCCGGGGTCAGCCCGGAAACAGGCACACAGCGCGAGCCCGTGGTGAAGCCGCCAACCGAGGCGCAGATGATCTGCCCAACCACTGCACCGTCCAGCTTGATCATGAAGTAGGGGTAGTTCGAAGTTGACGCAGCGCTGTTGTCGAAGGTGCCGCCGAACTCGATAGAGACGACGCTTTCCCCGGCGGTGAACGTCGCAGATAGGCCTGGAATATCCCCGGTTGCACCTGGTGCGCGCACCACGTTTGACGAGATCGTGGCGAGCGCAAGCACCTTCCCGCCTGGCATCAGCACCCACGCCGATGCACTCGAGCGGTACAGCTCGCCAGTATCCGTCGACTCGTAGATGGTGCCGGCCGGCACAGCGCTGTATGCCGGCCGCGAAAGGTAGCCGCCAGAAAGGACGGGGGGCGCCGCGTGCAGGTACTGATTTGCGATCTGGTCGCCGGTTTCGAACTCGGCTAGCGCGGTCGCTGCGCCGGAGGCAATCACGGCTTTGACAGGGATGCGGTCGGTCATGGGGTCACCGGGATGTTGGATGCCGCCCCGCTCGCAAGGAAGAACGGCAGCTCATTGGCTCCGGTCAGCGGGATGTAGCTTGCGCCGGTCTGGAGAATGAAAGGGAATTTCGGGGCGCCACTCGAGGCCGAAATGATCGGGCGCCGCGGATCGGTGTTGTCCACCGTGACGTTTGTGCCCGGGCGGACCTCCTGCACGGCGGTGTCGGCCTTCCCGAGCGAAGTCAGGACCTCAGCGGCAAGCGACAGCGTCGGCAGGCCAGCTGCCGCCGTCCCGTTGGCCACATTGATCTGCGTGGCGGTGCCGGTGATTGTCGCCGGCCGGCTGCCGGTCTTCCGGCCCTTCGCATCGAAGGTCGTCGCCAACAKGACGCCGGAGCCGCTGTCGGGCACGTCGGCCAGGCCGATGGCTGGGTCGCCGGCTTCACCAGCGGGATTACTGATCGTGATCCCCGCGCCCTGCTGGAGCGTGCGGGTCGACCATTCGCCGTCGCTGCGGCGCACCGCGAAGCCAGAAGTGGCCAACGCTGCCAGCTTCTGGATGTTCAGCGGCACTTCGCGGATCAGGCGCCAGATCGTGGATGCAATGCTGTTTGGGCCACTTGGGTTCGTACCAGCCAAGCCTTCACGGGTGAGCAGCCGACCCTGCTCATCAAGCAGGTTGACGCCGAGCTGCGCGCCCTTCGTCGCCTCCGGGTCGACCTCAACGAAGCCGCGGGGATTCTGGTGGAGCGGGACGCGGCGCTTGGCCATTACCGCCCCAGTGCGCGGATCTCGCCCATGCGCGTGTTGCAGTCCTGCAGGGCGAGCAGGTTGGCGTTGTAGGCGCTGACCACCGCCTCGACGGTGCGCGAGTTGGCACGCGTGGCCGTACACGGCTGGGTGAGCCGATCATCGACCGGAACCAGCTTCTCCACGGTCACATAGACCTTCTCCGGCATGGCCGGCTTCTCGGGTTTGTGCGCGCAGGCGGCCAGCAGCAGCGAGGCGATCAGAGCAAGGGAATGGCATCGCACAATGGCTGCTCCAGTTGCGCCCGGCATCCGGGCTGGGTCTTGGCGGCCTGCAGCGCCTTCTCGGCGGCACTGGCCCGGCGCTGACTCTCGGCCGCTGCTGCTTGGGCGCGATCTGCAGCGGCAGCGGCGGCCGCCTTCTGACGAGCCGCCTCATCAATCGATGCCTGGGTCTGGCGGTTCACGTCCTGCAGCAGCTGGCCGCAGGCATTGGCCGCGCGTAGGTTCTCGGCAGCCTCAGCGCGGGCCGCGTCCGTCTGCTTGGCTGCGCCGGCCAGCTCGGACTGATTCTTTTCCGCCTGCCGATCCTTGCCATGGTTGCAGCCTGCGACGAACAGGCCTCCGGCAAGCGCCACCCACAGGCCAGCGCGGATCAGGCCCACGTAGGGGCGGATCGGGTCAGGGATCAGCACAGCGGCTTCCTCCGCGACAACACGCGGGCGATGACGCCCAGCGCGCCGAGTGCACGGATGCTCCACTTCGCCGGGTCGGGCAGCTCATCCATCCAGCCCATGGCCGCGATCGCGTCGTAGATGTCCGGGAACAGGGTGATCAGTCCGAACACCCACACCGATGCCAGTTTCCAGGCCTTGCGCCAGTTGTCGATCAGCTGCAGCTTCACTTCAGCCCCCTGAGCTGCTTCAGCTCGCGGATGTCCTGCTTGTTCTGCTCGACCTGCACGGCCTGCTTGGCCAGTTCGAGCTTCAGCGCCGGCACGTCCGCCAGCTGCGTGTTGAAGGTCTGCAGCTGCTGCTGCACGGTGGCCATCTGCTGGTTTGTGACCTGCTGCTGGGTCAGTACCGCCTGCATCGAACTGATCAGCCAGTAGCCGCCGGCGACCATGAAGCTGGCGAAGGCGCCCACGATCCATTTTTCGACCGGGCCAAGCGAAATACGGGTGCGGCCGTCCTGGCTCGGCTGGGCTTCCATGGTCATGCGGCCCCGCCTACCTTGCCGCCAGCCTTCTGGAACACCGAGCGGAGCTTTTCCAGGCTCTGCTCGTGCTGGCCATAGCCGGCGCCAGGYAGGCTGGCCCACTCCTTCGAGCAGAGCGCCACAGCGCGATCAAACTGGCCAGCCTTGACCGCGTCCAGCGCGCGCCGCCCCCGGATCAGTTCAATGCACGCCTTGTCCTGGCTCAGCGGGCCGAAGTTGGGCAGGCCCAGCTGCTTCTGCAGCACACCCCACGTCCGCGACAGGAACTGGTACCGGCCTGCCGCGGTGGACGCCAGCTTCGGGTTCAGCCGGACCAGCTTGGCCGGGTGCTTGCTGAGGTCGGTGAACAGGCCGCCGCCAACCAGCACGTCATAGCCGTGGTTCTTCGTGGGCTGGCGCCCGTTATCGGTCCCCTCGGACCAGGCCAGCATGTCCAAGAACGCCACGACGTTCCGGCCGCCGGCCTCCTGTGCTGTGATTTGCGCCATACCGCCGCCCCCGTGTGTGTTGGGGCCATGCTGCCGGGCTGGGCCGGGGCTTCAACGGACGGGTGCAACTACATGTTGTGGCAGCGACTGCCGGCCATAACTACCGAGAGTGCCCTGCCCATTCACTATAGCCC
>NZ_JBFTNR010000490.1:0-3246 GCF_056665995.1 Stenotrophomonas sp. 05L44_2 | reverse complement strand
GAAGATCTCTTCGCGGACAATCGTCATGTCGTCGCGGCAGTCGGAGAACACGGTCGGCAGCACATAGGCGCCCTCGGCCAGGGCACCGTCTGTAGCACGACCGCCGCCGGTCAGCAGGCGCGCGCCTTCGCTCTTGCCGCTTTCGATGAAGCGCAGCACGTTTTCCATGTGCGGGAAGCTGGTCAGCGGGCCGAAGTTGGTCTCTTCAGCCATCGGGTCGCCGATGCGGATGCGCTTGACGCGCTCCACCACGGCAGCTTCGAACGCGGCCAGCATGCTGCGCGGCACGAACACGCGGGTACCGTTGGTGCAGACCTGGCCGGAGCTGAAGAAGTTGGCCATCACCGCGATGTCGGCGGCACGGTCCAGATCAGCGTCGTCACAGATCACCAGCGGCGACTTGCCGCCCAGTTCCATCGTCACTTCCTTCAGCGACGACGACGCAGCGCTGGCCATGACCTTCTTGCCGGTGGCCACGCCGCCGGTGAAGGAGATCTTCTCGATCACCGGGTGCTCGGTCAGCCAGTTGCCGATCTCGCGGCCCGGGCCCTGCACGACGTTGAACACGCCGTCCGGCACGCCGGCTTCGGTGTAGATCTCGGCCAGCTTGATCGCGGTCAGCGGGGTCACTTCGGACGGCTTGAAGACCATTGCATTGCCGGCGGCCAGGGCCGGGGCCGACTTCCACATGGCGATCTGGATCGGGTAGTTCCAGGCGCCGATGCCGGCGACCACGCCCAGCGGCTCGCGGCGGGTATAGAAGAAGCTCGATTCGCGCAGCGGCAGCTGGATGCCTTCGATGGCGGTGGCCAGGCCAGCGTAGTACTCCAGCACGTCGGCACCGGTGACGATGTCCACCGTGGTGGTTTCGGCCAGCGCCTTGCCGGTATCCAGGGTTTCCAGGTGGGCCAGCTCGTCGTTGCGCTCGCGCAGGATCTCGACGGCACGGCGCAGGATGCGCGAGCGCTCCATGGCGGTCATCGCTGCCCACACCTTCTGGCCTTCGCTGGCGCTTTCAACGGCGCGTTCGACATCGGCCTGGCTGGCGATCTGCACGTCGGCCAGCACCTGGCCATTGGCAGGGTTGACGGTCTGGAAGGTCTTGCCGCTGGTGGCGTCGACGCGGCGGCCGTGGATGTACAGCTGTTGCACGGGCAGGGTGGTCATCGGCTTGCTCCTGGAAGGGATGGGGCGGGGTCGTGGCGCGCTCAGGGCGCGTTGGCCTGCAATTGGAAATCGATGTAGCCGTAGGCGATGCGGCGCGCCTTGTCGGCGTTGAAGTCACCACCGACCAGGCTGCCGCGCAGCCACAGGCCGTCGATCATCGCGGCCAGCCCGCGTGCGGACAGGCGTGCCTGTGCATGCGGCAACTGGCGGTTGAACTGATGGCAGAGGTTGGAGAACAGTCGCTGGTCGTTGGCGCGCTGCAGCCGCGCAAGTTCCGGCTGATGCATGCTGGCGGCCCAGAAGGTCAGCCATACGCGCATGGCGGTCCCGTTGGTCTGGCTGTCGTCGAAGTTGCCATCGACGATGGCGCGAAGCTGTGAACGTGCGTCGCCGGCGGCGGCGTCGCGATAGCGGGCAACGGCTGCCTTCAGCTCGCGCAGGATCTGCCGCATCGCCGCATTGAGCAGGCCGTCCTTGTCGCCGAAGTAGTGGGCGACGATGCCGCTGGACAGGCCGGCCTTCCTTGCGATGGTGGCGACAGTGGCATCGGCCATGCCGATCTCGTCGATGGTCTGGAAAGTGGCCCGGATCAGCTGCTCGCGGCGGACCGGTTCCACGCCTTTCTTCGGCATTGTCTCTCCACGGATTGCGACCCGGAATGCCGGGCTGGTGAAGATCATACTTTTTATTGATTGAACGTTCAATCAATAAACCCTACGATGCCGGTCGCGCCCCCACGCCATGGGCCCGGTTTCCGGTCCGGCCCCGCCCATGTGCCCCCTTGGACTGATGAGACGACCCCATGTCTTCCCTGGCTCATCCCAAGCGCTCGCCCCTGCGCTTGAACCGTTTCGTGTTCTTCAGTTCGTCGGTCTCCATCGGCATCCTCGGTGCGTTGACCGTCTTTTTCCCGGAGGCCAGCGAGCACTGGCTGCAATGGGCACAGGCCGAGGTCTCGGCGGCGTTCGGCTGGTGGTACATGCTGCTGATCGTGGCCTGCCTGGGCTTCGTGCTGTGGCTGGCGTTCTCGCCGTATGGGCGCATCCGCCTGGGCCATAACGAGGAATCGCCGGCGTTCGGCTACGTGGCCTGGGTGTCGATGCTGTTCTCGGCCGGCATCGGCATCGCGCTGCTGTACTACGGCGCCTACGAGCCGCTCGATCATTTCCTCAACCCGCCCGGGCAGCCCGGCGGCACCGTCGCCGCGGGCCGCGAAGCGATGGTGCTGACCTTCCTGCACTGGGGCCTGCATGGCTGGGCGCTGTACGCTCTGGTCGGCGTGGCGCTGGGCTACTTCGCCTACCGCCGCAACCTGCCGCTGGCCCTGCGTTCGGCGCTGTACCCGATCTTCGGCGAGCGCATCCATGGCCGCATCGGCGACATGGTCGATGGTTTCGGTATCCTCGCGACGCTGATCTCGATGGTCACCAACCTCGGCATCGGTGCGCTGGTGGTGCAGTCCGGCCTGGTCTACCTGTTCCACATCCCGGATACGCCGCAGGTGCTGGTGGCCATCGTGCTGGTGATGATGGTCGTAGCCACCATCGGCGTGGTCGCCGGCGTGGAGAAGGGCATCGCCTGGTTGTCCAACCTCAACGTGCGCCTGCTGTGCCTGCTGCTGCTGTTCGTGCTGGTGACCGGCCCGACCCTGCACCTGTTCGATGGCCTGGTACAGAACACCGGCGACTACCTGGGCGCGTTCGTGCGCAAGAGCTTCGACATGTACCTCAACGACCCGAAGGGGCGTGAGTGGATGGGCTCGTGGACGTTGTTCTACTGGGCGTGGTGGATTGCCTGGGCGCCGTTCGTGGGCCTGTTCGTGGCGCGCATCTCGCGCGGCCGCACCATCCGCGAAGTGATCATGGGCGTGCTGCTGATCCCGTTGGGTTTCACGCTGGCCTGGCTGTCGATCTTCGGCAACACCGCCATCGACCTGGTGCTGAACCATGGCCAGGCGGTGCTGGGCCAGGTGGCTCAGCACGATGCGGCGATGACCCTGTTCAAGCTGCTGGAATACTTGCCCGYGGCGCCGTACATCGCTGGTGCGGCAGTGGTCATTGGTTTCGTGTTGTTCCTGAC
>NZ_JBFTNR010000489.1:0-3248 GCF_056665995.1 Stenotrophomonas sp. 05L44_2 | reverse complement strand
CCCCCGGATCATGGCTTCTGCCTGTTGTTGCGGGCCTGGACGGGGCGGCACGGCGAACTCGAGCCGGCTGCCGTCAGCCTCGGATCCTGATCCGGGCGTGGTCTGGCGCCGCTGCCGCGGTTAACCTTGTCGGCACGTTTGCCTGCTCCCGGATCCCCGCATGACCCAGTGGACACCATCGCCGCCTGTTGGACGCCGCGCATGAGTGCGCCGATCGGCGCAGCACAGAGCCCGTCCCCGGCCATCATCGGCCTGGGATATGTCGGGCTGCCGTTGGCAGTGGCGTTCGGCCGCCAGCTGCCCACCTTGGGGTACGACATCGATGCTGCGCGCATCGCCGAACTGGCCGGCGGGCAGGACCACACGCTGGAAATGGAGCCGGACGAACTGGCCAGCGCGTCGCTGCTGCGTTACAGCAGCGATCCGGCGCAGCTCGACGCCTGCAACGTCTACATCGTCACCGTGCCCACGCCGATCGATGCCTACGAGCAGCCTGATCTGGAGCCTTTGCGCTCGGCGACGCGACTGATCGCCAGCCATCTGCGCGTCGGTGATCTGGTGATCTACGAATCCACCGTCTACCCGGGTACCACCGAAGAAGTCTGCGTGCCGCTGCTGGAACAGGGCTCGGGGCTGCGCTTCAACGAGGATTTCTACTGCGGCTACAGTCCCGAGCGGGTCAGCCCGGGTGACCGCCAGCGGCGCCTGGCCGACATCCGCAAGATCACCTCCGGTTCAACGCCGGACGTGGCTGCGGTGGTCGATGGCCTGTACCAGCGGATCATCACCGCCGGTACGTTCCCGGTGCCGTCGATGCGGGTCGCCGAAGCGGCCAAGGTGGTGGAGAACATCCAGCGTGACGTCAACATCGCGCTGGTCAACGAGTTGGCCCTGATCTTCGATCGCCTCGGCATCGACACCCAGGATGTGCTCGACGCCGCAGGCAGCAAATGGAACTTCCTGCCGTTCCGGCCGGGGCTGGTGGGAGGCCACTGCATCGGCGTGGACCCGTACTACCTGCTGCACAAGTCCGAAAGCATGGGCTACCACCCCGACCTCATCCACACCGCCCGGCAGGTCAACAACCGGGTGGGCGAACATGTGGCCAAACGCGTGCTGGCGATGCTCGCCGAGCGTGGCCRCATGCCAGCGCACTCGCGCATCCTGGTGCTGGGCGTGACCTTCAAGGAGGACTGCCCGGACCTGCGCAACAGCCGCGCGCTGGAACTGGCCCAGCGGCTGGCCGGCAGCGGCGCGCAGGTGGACGTCAGCGATCCGTGGGTGGGGCCAGCTGCCATGGCGGACGAGGGCGTGAACTGGCTGGCCGAGCCGGTGCCCGGCAGCTACGACGCGGTGGTGCTGGCGGTGGCGCATGAGAGCTTCAAGGCGATGGACGATGCCCATATCCGCAGCCTGTTGGCGCCCGGTGGGCTGGTCTATGACGTGAAGTCCGCCTGGCCGCGCAGCGTGGTCGACGATCGCCTGTAGGTGCTTGCGCGGTAGACTCGGGGCAGTTGCAACCGAGGAACGCCATGCACCGGTATATCGTCTACCTGCTCGCCATCCTGATGTTTCCGATCTGCCTGTGGCTGGCCACGATCTGGCCGGCCTGGTACTGGGGCGTCGGCATTACAGCTGCGATGGTGGCGCTGGGGACCTGGGACCTGCTGCAGAAGCGCAGCACCCTGCGCCGCAACTATCCGGTGATAGCGCACTTCCGTTATGGCCTGGAATCGATCGGCCCGGAGATCCGCCAGTACTTCGTGCAGAGCGATCTGGAGGATGTCCCGTTCTCGCGGCAGCAGCGTGCGCTGATCTACCAGCGCGCCAAGAACCAGATGGACACGGTGCCCTTCGGTACCCTGCGCAGCACATATGCGGTGGACTACGAATGGATCAACCATTCGCTGGCGCCGACCACCATCGCCAAGCATGATTTCCGCGTGCTGATCGGTCCGAACTGTGCCAAGCCCTATTCGGCGAGCGTGTTCAACATCTCGGCGATGAGTTTCGGTTCGCTGTCGGCCAATGCGATCCGCGCATTGAACGAAGGCGCACGCCTGGGGGGTTTCTACCACGATACCGGCGAAGGCTCGATTTCGCCGTATCACCGGGAGATGGGCGGTGACCTGGTCTGGGAGATCGGCTCGGGCTACTTCGGGTGCCGTGACGAGAAGGGCGGCTTCAGCGAGGAACGCTTCGTTGCCAATGCCAACCACGATCAGGTGAAGATGATCGAGATCAAGCTGTCGCAGGGTGCCAAGCCCGGCCATGGCGGGGTGCTGCCGGCGCCGAAGGTGACCGCCGAGATCTCGGTGACGCGTGGCGTGCCGATGGGCGTGGACTGCGTGTCGCCATCGCGCCATTCGGCGTTCTCCACGCCGGTTGAACTGCTGCAGTTCGTGGCCCGCCTGCGTGAACTGTCCGGTGGCAAGCCGGTTGGTTTCAAGCTGGCCATCGGCCACCCATGGGAATGGTTCGGCATTGCCAAGGCAATGCACGAGACCGGTCTGCTGCCTGATTTCATCGTCGTCGATGGCGYCGAAGGCGGTACCGGCGCGGCACCGGCCGAATTCGTCGATCACGTGGGGGTGCCGATGCACGAAGCGTTGCTGCTGGTGCACAACACCCTGGTCGGCCTGGACCTGCGCGAGCACATCCGTATCGGCGCTGCCGGCAAGATCACCAGCGCGTTCGATATCGCCCGCACCATTGCGATGGGCGCCGACTGGTGCAATGCCGGGCGCGGTTTCATGTTCGCGCTGGGCTGCATCCAGTCGCTCAGCTGCCATACCGACAAGTGCCCGACCGGCATCGCGACCCAGGATCCGGCACGCTGGAAGCATCTGGATGCACCGGACAAGGCCACGCGCGTGTACAGCTTCCACGAGCACACCCTGCACGCGCTGAAGGAGTTGCTGTGCGCGGCGGGCTTGAACGATCCGGCCGAGCTAGGCCCGGAACACATCCTTCGCCGGGTGTCGCCGGTTGAGATCCGTTCGCTGGCCTCGTTGTATCGTTACCTGGAACCGGGCGAGCTGCTGCACAAGGTGCCCGACCACGCGGTGTTCCATTCGTTCTGGGCGGACGCACGCAGCGATTCGTTCCAGCCGCCACCGAAGATCCAGGCGCTGCGTGCCAGCAAGTCGCGATGACCCGCGTTGCAGGACCGAGCCCATGCTCGACTGCACGAAAACCATCCATGCAAGGAGGCTGCATGCAGTTCAGGACGGGTACCGACGATGATG
>NZ_JBFTNR010000488.1:0-3254 GCF_056665995.1 Stenotrophomonas sp. 05L44_2 | reverse complement strand
GCTGCAAGGGCACCACCCGCCCGACCAGTTGTTCAGCGCGGCGGTTCAGCAGCGGCGCGTCACTCTGCCGCGCGCGCGGCTTGCCCCAGTGCCGGTAGCACTGGATCGACAGCACGCTCAGCACCACGAAAGCGACCACCTGCCACAGCACCGGGATATCGGCGAACACCGCTACCAGCGCGAACACCGCCGCCGCACCGATGCCGATCCACAGCATGAACGCGCCGGGCGCCAGCGCTTCGGCGGCGAACAGCAGCAAGGCCAACGCACCCCAGGCAACGACTTCCCAGCGCATGTCAGCCTCCGATCGGTGGCGGCCGCTTTGCCGGCGGCCGGGTTTCCTGGTTGGACAGGGCCTGCTTGGCCAGCTCGGCCACGCCGGCGATCGAACCAATCACTCCGCTGGCCTCCATCGGCATCAGCACCAGCTTCTGGTTCGGCGACGTGGCCAGTTCCTTGAACGCTTCCACATACTTCTGGGCGATGAAGTAGTTGATGGCCTGGACGTCGCCGTCGGCGATCGCCGCCGACACCACCTGGGTCGCCTTGGCTTCGGCTTCGGCCAGGCGCTCGCGTGCTTCGGCGTCGCGGAATGCGGCCTCGCGCCGCCCCTCCGCCTCCAGCACCGTAGCCTGCTTCTCGCCTTCGGCACGCAGGATCTCAGACTGCCGCGAACCTTCCGCCTCGAGGATCTGCGCGCGCTTCTCGCGCTCGGCCTTCATCTGCCGTGCCATCGCATCGAGCAGGTCGCGCGGCGGCTGGATGTCGCGGATCTCGATGCGGTTGACCTTCACGCCCCACGGGTTGGTCGCATGATCGACCACGCTGAGCAGCTTGGCGTTGATCACCTCGCGCTGGCTGAGCGATTCATCCAGGTCCATCGAGCCGATCACGGTACGGATGTTGGTCTGCACCAGGGCGATCATCGCCACTTCCAGCACCGATACCTCGTAGGCGGCCTTGGCCGCGTCCAGTACCTGGAAGAACACCACGCCATCGACGCGCACGGCGGCGTTGTCCTTGGTGATCACTTCCTGGCCGGGCACGTCCAGCACCTGTTCCATCATGTTCACCTTGCGCCCCACCCCGTAGACGATCGGGATCAGGAAATGCAGGCCGGGCGACATGGTGTGGGTGTAACGGCCGAACCGCTCGACGGTCCATTCATAGCCCTGTGGCACCATCCGCACTGCCTTGAACAGGATGACCACGGCCACGAAGGCCAGCACCGCGCTGAAGAACATGGTCGGGAACATCGCGCTTTCCTTATGGGAGACGTCCGGAGCCCAGCATAGCGCGCGGATGCAGGCGGTGCGGGTACCGCACGTTCCAGCCGAAAGCAGCCGAGCGTGGCCCGGCGCTGCAGGATGAACCCGCTCAGATCCGGGTCGTGGCCAGGAAGCGCTCGCGGTCCTGCTGGGTCTGCCGGCGGATCTCGGCCAGCGCCTGGCTTTCGGTCGCCTCCAGCATCGCCTCGAACAGGCGCTGGAAGTGATGGCGCATCGCATTGCGTGCAGCGACGGGATCGCGCGCGCGCAGCCCCTCGAAGATCGCCATGTGCTCGTCGGCGCGGCTGGCACCATCGTCATGGCACACCCGTGCGTAGACCTCGGTCACCCGCGGCAGCTCGCTGCGCATGCGCCAGATCTGCTGCACGAAATACTCGACCACCGGGTTGCCCGAGAGGCGGGCGATGGCCAGGTGGAAGCGGCGGTCGTAGTCGCCGGCCTCTTCATCGGTAAGGTCACGACGGCACAGCGCTTCAGCCAGCACCTGCAGCTCGGCGATGCCGGCCTCATCGATATTGCTTGCCGCCAGCGCTGCAGCTTCCRCTTCGAACACGGCACGCGCCGCGGTCAGGTCGAAGGCGCTGATATCGGGCAGCCCGCCGGCAGCCTGGGCCGGGCGCGGCTTCACATAGACGCCCGAACCGATACGGATCGCGATCCAGCCCTGCGCTTCCAGGGCGATTTCCGCCTCACGGATGGTGACCCGGCTGACGCCGAAGCGTTCGGCAAGTTCACGTTCGCCCGGCAGGCGCGAACCCGACGGATATTCGCCATCCTCGATCAGCTTGCGGAGCTTGGCGGCGATGGTCTGGTAGAGACGGTTGGCGGACATGCGGCTGACCCTTGGCGGTTCCCTCCGGGCCCGTCCCCGGCCACCGGGCACGGTGCGGGTCCGGTTGGAGCGACGGCGCGACCATTGGCCGCGCCGCCCTGTTCAGAACTTGTATCGTACACCGAAATACGCGCGCCGCCCGTAGCTCACCACCTCGCGGAAATTCCCGTAAAGCGGCTGGTACGCCACGCGTGGCTCGTCGGTCAGGTTCATCAGTTCCAGCGACAGCGACAGCTGCTTGTTCACCCGGTAACGCAGGCGCAGGTCGACGCTGGTGTTGTCATCGTAGTAGCGGTTCTGCTGCGCCGTGTTGCCGGTGAAGTCCTGGTAATAGTGCGAACGGAACTTGCCGATGGCCTGGATGTTGAAGCGGCCCACATCCCAGTAGAGGGAACCGGACAGCACATGCCGCGAGAAGCCGCTCAGGCCGGCCGGCGGAACGATGGCCGGAATGATCGATCCATCGGCGGCCAACTGCTCGCCCAACCGCGAATCCTGCGTCTGGTAGTCGGCGTCGGCATAGTTGTAGCTGACCTTGAAGCCGAGGCCATCGAACGGCTTGGGCAGGTACGAGAACCGGTGGGTGGCACTGAGCTCGATACCGGTCAGGGTGCTGTCTTCATCGGTGGTCACCTGCTGGCGCACCGGCACGGTCACCGTCTGTCCGTTGAGGGTGTAGGTCTCCGGCACCAGCGCGGTGGCGGTGCCGCCGTTGAACTGCTTCCAGTACACCGCACCGGCCAGCAGCGTATCCGGGTTCGCATACCACTCAAGCGAGACATCGCCGTTCCAGGACATAAGCGGCTGCGCAGCCGGATTGCCGCTGGCACTGATGTCGTCCAGCGCGTCGGCCAGGCCCGTATAGGTGGCATCGCTGCTGACATTGATGGTTCGCCCGGCACCGAGTGCGGCGATATCCGGGCGTGACATCGCCCGGTACGCGCCCAACCGCAGCAACAGGTCCGGCTTCAGCTCGAATGCGGCATTCAGGCTTGGCAGCAGCTTGTCGTTGCCAGCCTTGAACACCTGGGTGGTGAAATCACCAGTGGGTTGCAGGCGGATCGTGCCGTCGCCGTTGTCGATGACCGCCAGGTCGGTGCGCACGCCTTCCGAACGCACGTCGGTCTTGACCC
>NZ_JBFTNR010000487.1:0-5926 GCF_056665995.1 Stenotrophomonas sp. 05L44_2 | reverse complement strand
GTTCATCGGCAGTCTCGGCGGACGACCGCTGTCGCCCAGCTACGACCGCCTGAGCAGGCAGGGCTGGGCGTTCGAGCGGCTGTATGCCACCGGCACGCGTTCGGTGCGCGGCATCGAGGCGGTCCTGACCGGGTTCCCGCCGACCCCGGCCGAATCGGTGGTGAAGCTGCCCGCCAGCCGCCAGCGCTTTTTCACCCTGGCCGATGTGCTGGGGCGGCATGGCTACGACACCGGCTTCTACTACGGCGGTGAAAGCCACTTCGACAACATGCGCGAGTTCTTTCTCGCCAATGGCTTCACCCGCATTGTGGACCGCAAGGATTACCGCAAGCCGGCCTTCGTCGGCTCCTGGGGCGCGTCGGACGAGGATCTGTTCGCTCGCGCCGACCAGCAGTTCCGGCAGCTGAAAGCGCAGGGCACGCCGTTCTTCGGCCTGGTGTTCACCTCCAGCAACCACGATCCCTTCGAGTTCCCCGACGGCCGAATCGACCTGTACGAGCAACCGAAGCAGACCCGCGACAACGCCGCCAAGTACGCCGACTACGCGCTGGGCGAGTTCTTCCGCAAGGCGATGGCCTCACCGTACTGGCAGGACACCGTGTTCCTGGTGGTGGCCGACCATGATTCGCGGGTGTTCGGCAGGAACATGGTGCCGATCGGCAACTTCCATATTCCCGGGTTGATCCTTGGCGGCGGCATCGAGGCGCGCCGCGATGCCCGCATCGTCAGCCAGATCGATCTGCCGCCGACGCTGTTGTCATTGCTGGGCATTGCCGATGCCACCCCCACCGTTGGCCAGGACCTGACCGACCTGCAGCGGCTGCAGCCCGGACGCGCGCTGATGCAGTACGACCGCAATCTGGCGTGGATGGAGGGCAACGACGTGGCCATCCTGCAGCCGGACAAGCCAGCGCAGGGCTTCCGCTACGACCCGGCCAGCGACCAGCTGCAGCCGCAGCCGCTGCGGCCGGAACTGGCACGGCGCGCACATGCCTACGCGATGTGGGGCACGCTGGCCTACGAAAAAGAGCTGTACCGGTTGCCGAAGGCCAGGCCCTGAGCCGGAAGGGCGGGGCGGCGATGCGGTGCCGGCCGTTGGCCGGCAGTGTCGACCAAGGTCGACACCTACCAGAGGCATTCCCGCCAGAAGCATTCCCGATAGCGCCTCGGGTGGAGAGCCCCCTTGTTGTTCAAGGGGGCGCGCCGAAGGCGCGGGGATAAGGAGAAATGCGCGGGCAGTTCGTTTACGCGTTCAACGCGTAACCGAACTGCTGCTTGAACTGCTCGTTGAACTCATCGAAGGTGAAGCGCTGGTTCTGGGTGCCCGGGTGCTCGACCTTCAGCGCGCCCATCAGGTTGCCCATGCGGCCGATGGTCAGCCAGTCGAAGCCCTTCTGGATGCCGTAGATCAGGCCGGCGCGGAACGCGTCGCCACAGCCGGTCGGATCGACCACGCGGCGCTCGTGCGCCGGCGGGATGTCGTAGCTCTTTTCCGGGGTGTGGATCACTGCGCCCTTCGGGCCGCGGGTGGTGATGTAGGCCTTGACCCGGCTGACGATCTCTTTTTCGTTCCAGCCGGTGCGTTCCTGCAGCAGGTTCGACTCATAGTCGTTGACCACCACGTAATCGGCCTGCTCGATGAACTCGCGCAGTTCCGGGCCGTTGAACAGCGGCATGGCCTGGCCCGGGTCGAAGATGAACGGCACGCCGTCTTCGTGGAATTCCAGCGCGTTCTGGATCATGCCTTCGCGGCCGTCCGGGCCGACCAGGCCCAGGCTGACGCCCGGCACGTCGCGCACGTGGTTTTCGTAGGAACGCATCATCGCGCCCGGGTGRAAGGCGGTGATCTGGTTGTTGTCGTGGTCGGTGGTGATGAACGCCTGCGGGGTGAACAGCTCATCGATCACGCGCACGCGGGTGAGGTCGATGCCCAGGGCATCGAAGTGCTCGCGGTACGGGCCGTATGCGGTGAATTTTGGGGTGGGCCTGCCCACTTAGGCAGGCAAGCAAACGGCGCCCTTGGGCGCCCGACGGCGCAAAGGTTACCCGCTGGTGCCGCTCAGGGCCAGAACCGGGTGATGCCCGATCAGGCCGAAAGCCTGTGAAGGCGCGGGTTCAGCTAGTTTTCTCCTTGCTCGGCGGCAGGCAGGTTGCTAGGCTTGTCGACCTCGATTTCTGCCCATTTTTTCGCCATCCCGCGTTGGGCGCGACACCCCTCAGGATCAACTCCCAGATGTTCAAGAAACTGCGCGGCATGTTCTCCAATGACCTGTCCATCGACCTGGGCACGGCCAACACCCTCATCTATGTGCGTGGGCAGGGAATCGTGCTGAACGAGCCGTCCGTGGTCGCTGTGCGCCAGGATCGCGCCATTGGTGGTACCCGGTCGGTGGCAGCCGTTGGCGCCGAGGCCAAGCAGATGCTTGGCCGTACCCCGGGCCACATCACCACCATCCGCCCGATGAAGGACGGYGTSATCGCCGACTTCACCTACACCGAAGCGATGCTCAAGCACTTCATCAAGAAGGTGCACAAGTCGCGCTTCCTGCGCCCGAGCCCGCGCGTGCTGGTCTGCGTGCCGGCCGGCTCGACCCAGGTCGAGCGCCGCGCSATCAAGGAATCGGCCGARGAGGCCGGTGCCCGTGACGTGTTCCTGATCGAAGAGCCGATGGCGGCTGCGATCGGTGCCGGCATGCCGGTCACCGAGGCCCGTGGCTCGATGGTCATCGATATCGGCGGCGGCACCACTGAAGTGGCGGTGATCTCGCTCAACGGCATCGTCTATTCCGCCTCGGTGCGTATCGGCGGCGACCGCTTCGACGAATCGATCACCAACTACGTGCGCCGCAACCACGGCATGCTGATCGGTGAAGCCACCGCCGAGCGCATCAAGGTCGAACTGGGCTGTGCCTACCCGCAGGCGGAAGCGATCGAGATGGAAATCTCCGGCCGCAACCTCGCCGAGGGCGTGCCGAAGATGATCAAGATCAGCTCCAACGAAGTGCTTGAAGCGCTGCACGAGCCGCTGTCCGGCATTGTCAGCGCGGTCAAGCTGGCACTGGAACAGACCCCGCCGGAACTGTGCGCCGACGTCGCCGAGCGCGGCATCGTGCTGACCGGTGGTGGCGCCCTGCTGCGCGACATGGACCGCCTGATTTCCGAGGAAACCGGYCTGCACGTGCAGGTGGCYGATGACCCGCTGACCTGCGTGGCCCGCGGYGGYGGTCGTGCGCTGGARCTGGTSGACATGCACGGCAACGAGTTCTTTGCGCCGGAATAAGCCGTCCCGGCTGCCTGCGCCCGCAGCGCCCCTCCGGGGTGCGGCCCGCCACATCGGCGGGTCGGCACCGGCGGGGCGCCCGCGTGTTTCCCTTCCGCCTTCTGCCAGTTGAATCGCTGCCGTGCCGCCCTACGCCGGACCTCCCGTCGCTTCCCGATCCGGTGATGCCGCCAGCCCGCTGCGGCTGCTGGCCTATCTCGCACTGGCAATCACCTTGATCGTCCTCGACGACCAGGCTGGCTGGCTGGCGCGTCTGCGCGAGCAGGCCAACAGCCTGGTGCAGCCGGTGTGGGCCCTGGCCGGCCTGCCCGGCAAGCTCGGCGGCCAGGTGCGCGACACCGCCGCCAGCCACGGCCAGCTGGTGACCGAGAACCGCGAGCTGCGCAACCAGCTGCTGCTGGCCAACGCCCGCCTGACCCGCCTGCAGACCGCCGCACTGGACAACGCGCAGCTGCGCGAACTGCTGAACGTGGCCGAGCGCAGTGGCCTGGACGTGCAGCTGGCGCCGATCCTGGACATCGACCTGGACCCGGTCAAACAGCGCCTGGTGCTGGACGCCGGCAGCCGCGAAGGCGTGCACGTCGGCCAGGCGGTGATCGATTCCGGCGGCCTGATGGGCCAGGTGATCAGCGTGACCGCGGGCAGCTCCACCGTGCTGTTGCTGACCGACCCCGACCACGCGGTGCCGGTGACCGTGGCCCGCAATGGCGTGCGCCTGATCGTCTACGGCCGCGGCGACAAGCTGGAACTGCGCGACATCCCGCTCAGCGCCGGCGTGGAAGTGGGCGATGAGATCGTCACGTCCGGTCTCGGTGGCCGCTTCCCTGCCGGATTCCCGGTCGGCACCATCACCGGGCTGCGCCCGGACGATACCCATGCCTTCCTGGTGGGCGAACTGAAACCGGCCGCGCAGCTTGATCGCGGTCGCGACGTGCTGCTGCTGCGCCCCGGCGCTGCGATCCGCATTCCGCCGAACCTGCGCCTGCAGATGGAACAGGCCGCTCCCGGTGGCCCGGCCGATGCCACAGCGCTGCCGACCGGCCCCGCGCCTGCAGCAACGCAGGCTACCCCGGTAGTGCCGGCCGCTGGCCGGCAGCCGTCCCCTTCTGCGACGAACTCGTCGGCCCCCGCGCCTTCGACGATGCAGCCCTCCCCGGTAGTGCCGGCCGCTGGCCGGCAACCGCAGCAAACTCAACCGCAGCCCACCCAACCGCAGCCCACCCAACCGCAGCCGGAGGCGCAGCGATGAGCCGCCTTCGCGACAACCGATGGGTGCTGCCGGCCAGCCTGGTGGTGGCCCTGCTGCTGGGCCTGCTGCCGTTGCCCGCGCTGCTGCAGCCGCTGCGTCCATATTGGCTCGCACTGGTGCTGGCCTACTGGGTCATCGAAGCACCCGAGCGCGTCGGCCTCGGCATCGCCTTCGCCAGCGGCGTCGTCGCCGACCTGCTGTATGGCGGGGTGCTGGGCGAGCAGGCGCTGCGCTTGGTGATGCTGGCCTTCATCCTGCAGCGCTTCCGCGCGCGCATCCGCTTCTTCCCGATGTCGCAGCAGATGCTGGCCATCGGCGGCCTGCTGTTCAACGATCGCATCGTCAGCGCGCTGGTCCATATCCTGGTGGGCGAGCCGACCCTGCCGTGGTCGTACTGGTGGGCACCGTTGCTGGGCATGGGCCTATGGCCGCTGGTGTTCGTACTGCTGGACGCGGTGCGCTTCGGCAAGCGCGGGCGCTGAGCCATGCTGCCGCGCCGCCAGGTCAAGAATCCGCACGCCGAAGCCGAACAGTTCCGGCGCCGTGCGGCGTTGGGCTTCTTCGGCGTGCTGGTCTGCCTGCTGGGCCTGGGGCCCGGAAGAGCTGGAAGCGTTCAACAAGTCGCGCAAGGCGCGCCGCAAGTTCCTGCCGGTCACGCTGAAGCTGCGCATGAGCGATGAGGAAATGGCGCGCTTCGCGGTGGACCGCTGGCGCTTTCCCGGCGTCGAGCTGGAACCGTACCTGACCCGTCGCTATCCCTATGGCGACCTCTTCGCGCACATCATCGGCTACGTTGGCCGGGTCGATGACAAGGATCTGGAGATCCTCGGCGAGGGCAATGCCGCATTGACCCACATCGGCAAGTCCGGCCTGGAGCGTTATTACGAGCAGGAACTGCGCGGCAAGGTCGGCTACGAGCAGGTCGAGACCAACGTGCAGGGCCGCGCGATCCGCACCATCGGTCGTGTCGCTGCGCAATCCGGCGCCGACCTGCGGCTGTCGATCGACGCCGACCTGCAGCGGGCGATGGTGGCTGCCTTCGGTGATCAGGAAGGTTCGGCCGTGGCGATGGACCCGCGTACCGGTGAAGTGCTGGCGATGGTCAGCCTGCCGTCCTACGACCCGAACCTGTTCGTCAACGGCATCTCGCATGCCGATTTCAAGGCGCTGAACGACAACCCGTCGCGCCCGCAGTTCAATCGCCTGGTACTCGGCGGCGTTGCCCCCGGTTCGACCCTGAAGCCGCTGATCGGCCTGGCCGGCCTCGATTCGGGCGTCCGCCGTCCGGAGGACAAGGTGCTGTCGACCGGCATGTTCTACCTGCCGGGCACCTCGCGTGGCTGGGGTGATTCACATCGTGGCGGTCACGGCTGGACCGATCTGCGCAAGTCCATCGC
>NZ_JBFTNR010000486.1:0-3274 GCF_056665995.1 Stenotrophomonas sp. 05L44_2 | reverse complement strand
GATCACCGACGCCAATGCCGACCGCATCGGCGCCATCGTTGGCGCTGGCATCGGCGGCCTGCTCGGCATCGAAGAGCAGACCATCGAGTTCCACGAGGGGAAGAAGATCTCTCCCTTCTACGTGCCCAAGACCATCATCAACATGCTGCCGGGCCAGCTGAGCATCATCAGCGGCCKGAAGGGCCCGTCGTTCTCGGCGGTCTCGGCGTGCGCCACCTCCAACCATTCCATCGGCACCGCCATGCGCATGATCCAGTACGGCGATGCGGACGTGATGGTGGCCGGCGGTGCAGAGCGCGGCTCCTCGCCGACGGCGCTGGGCGGCTTCTGCGCGATGAAGGCGATGAGCACCCGCAACGATGCTCCGGAACAGGCCTCGCGCCCGTGGGACAAGGACCGTGACGGCTTCGTGCTGGGCGACGGCGCCGGCATCCTGATCCTGGAAGAGTACGAGCACGCCAAGGCGCGTGGCGCGAAGATCTATTGCGAGCTGGCCGGTTTCGGCGCCAGCTCCGACGCGTACCACATGACCGCGCCGAGCGAGAACGGCGAAGGCGCTGCGCGCTGCATGACCATGGCCATGAAGGACGCCGGTGTCACCCCGGAACAGGTCGGCTACCTCAACGCACATGGCACCTCGACCCCGCTGGGCGACCTCGGTGAGACCATGGCGATGAAGACCGCCTTCGGCGACCACGCCTACAAGATGATGGTCAGCTCCACCAAGTCGATGACCGGCCACCTGCTCGGCGCTGCCGGCGGCGTGGAAGCGATCTTCTCGGTTCTGGCAATGCGCGACAACGTGATTCCGCCGACCATCAACCTGCAGCAGCCGGGCGAAGGCTGCGACCTGGACTACGTGCCCAACGAAGCACGCCAGGCCAAGGTCGACGTGGTGATGTCGAATGGTTTTGGTTTCGGCGGCACCAACGGCACGCTGATCTTCAAGCGCGTCTGATCGCACCGGTAGGGTCGAGCCATGCTCGGCTCCGCCAACCACGAGGCCGCCGCAAGGCGGCTTCCGTGTATCCGTCTCCCGAACTGGCTGCCATGACCCACGCCCCGCTGATCCACCCGCTGCCGCACCCGATCGACCTGCTGGCCCTGCAGCAGCGCGACCCGGCGCGTTTCCCGCTGCTGATGGAGTCCACCGCCTCGGGCACTGCGCAGGGCCGCTGGAGCCTGCTGCTGGCCGCGCAGGGCGACACCCTGCAGCTGGACGCCGATGGCCAGGTGCGCGACCAGCACGGCGCGGTGCAGCCCGGCAGCTTCCTGCAGGCGCTGGACCACGCATGGCAGGCACAGCGATTGCCGCACGACGGCGGCCACGCGCTGCCGTTCCGCGGTGGCTGGGCGCTGATGCTCGATTACGAAGTGGCCAGCCAGGTCGAACCGGTGCTGCCGGCGCGCGCGCGCGATGACGGCCGACCGACCGCACTTGCCCTGCGCTGCCCGGCCGCCGTGCTGCATGACCACCAGGCCGACGCCAGCTTCCTCATTGCCGAAGCGGGCGAGCAAGCGCTGCTGGACTCGCTGGTCGCGCTGGTAGCGGGTGAACTGCCGCCGGCCGGGCAGGGCTGGCAGCCGCCGCAGTCGGTCCGCGAAGACGAGCCGCAGCGCTTCACCGAGGGTGTGCGCCGAGTGATCGACTACCTGCGCGCCGGCGACGTGTTCCAGGTGAACCTGTCGCGGCGCTGGAGCGCGCACTTCGCAGCACCGGTCAGCCCGCAGGCGCTGTACGCGCAGCTGCGGCGGGCCAATCCGGCGCCGTTTGCCGGCCTGTTCAGTGCGCACGGCCGGCATGTGGTCAGCTCGTCGCCGGAACGGCTGGTGTCGGTGCATGGCGGCCACGCACAGACCCGCCCGATCGCCGGCACCCGTCCGCGCTTCGAGGGCGACGACGATGCCGCGCGCATCCAGGAACTGGTCGGCCATCCCAAGGAGCGCGCCGAGCACGTGATGCTGATCGACCTGGAGCGCAACGATCTGGGCCGCATCTGCCTGCCCGGCACGGTCGTGGTGGACGAGCTGATGACCGTGGAAAGCTACGCCCACGTGCACCACATCGTCAGCAACGTCAGCGGCCAGCTGCGCGCGGACGTCACCCCGGGCGAGGTGATCGCCGCGACCTTCCCCGGCGGCACCATCACCGGCTGCCCGAAGGTGCGCTGCATGCAGATCATCAGCGAACTGGAGCAGGTGCCGCGCGGCGCGTACACCGGTGCGTTCGGCTGGCTGAACCGCGATGGCGACCTGGACCTGAACATCCTGATCCGCACCGCCGAGGTGGACGGCAACGAGGTCAGCTTCCGCACCGGAGCCGGCATCGTGGTCGATTCGGACCCGGACAAGGAACTGGACGAAACCCGGGCCAAGGCCCGCGGCCTGCTGCGGGCGCTGGGGCAGCAGGGCTGATCGATTGCCGCCGCCGGGCATGGCTTGTGGGTGCCGACCGTTGGTCGGCACGGACGCGTGCCCCCGGTCATGACCCCGCCCCACCGGCACGGTATCCTGCACGACGGAATCGAGTTCAGAGGTAGTCCATGGCGGGAGCCAAGCGCGGGTGTCTGTTGGTGGTAACGCTGCTGCTGGTGCTGGCCGCCATCGTGGCCGGCGCGGGCGCATGGTTCTTCTACAAGCAGAGCCAGTTTGCCGACGTGCCGTTGACCCCCAGTGCGGACAGCGTGGTCATCGCCAGCGGCGATGGCATGAACAGCGTGCTGCGCAAGCTGCGCGAGGCCGGCGTGGACGAGGGCCAGGACACCCAGTGGCAACTGCTGGCGCGCCAGCTCGATGCCGCCGGCAAGCTGAAGGTGGGCGAGTACGCGCTGAGCAAGGACCTGACCCCGCGCGAGCTGCTGCTGCGCATGCGTGCGGGCAAGGTGCTGCAGCACCGCGTCACCATCATCGAAGGCTGGAACATCCGCCAGCTGCGCGCCGCGCTCAAGCGTGCCGATCCGCTGCTGCACACCACCGACACCCTCGATGACGCAGCACTGATGGACCGCCTCGGTTTCGCCGGCCAGCATCCGGAAGGCCGSTTCCTGCCGGARACCTACGTCTACCAGCGCGGCGACAGYGACCTGGACRTRCTCAAGCGTGCCCACGGCGCGATGGAGAAGGCGCTGGACGAAGCCTGGGAAAGCCGTGCGCCGGACCTGCCGATCAACACGCCCTACGAGCTGCTGACGCTGGCGTCGATCATCGAAATGGAAACCGCGCTGGCCAGCGAGCGACCGCAGATTGCCGGCGTGTTCATGCGCCGCCTGAAGAT
>NZ_JBFTNR010000485.1:0-5653 GCF_056665995.1 Stenotrophomonas sp. 05L44_2 | reverse complement strand
GTTTCGATGTCCAGATCGTTGGACGGTTCGTCGAGCAGCAGCACGTTGCCACCCTGCAGCAGGGTCTTGGCCAKGTGCARGCGRCCACGCTCACCACCGGACAGCGAACCGACCATCTTCTGCTGGTCCTGGCCCTTGAAGTTGAAGCGGCCSAKATAGGCGCGCGACTGGATCTCGATGCCGTTGATGTTGAGGATGTCCAGGCCGCCCGCGATTTCCTGGAACACGCTGTGGTTGCCTTCCAGCGCGTCGCGGCTCTGGTCCACGTAGGACAGCTGCACGGTCGGGCCGACCACGATCTCGCCGGTGTCCGGCTTTTCCTGGCCGGTGATCATCTTGAACAGSGTCGACTTRCCGGCRCCGTTSGGGCCGATGATGCCGACGATSGCGCCSGMSGGCACSAGGAAGYTSAGGTTGTCGAWCAGCAGGCGGTCGCCGAACTTCTTGSWGACGTTCTTGAATTCCATCACCGCCTGGCCCAGGCGCTCGCCCGGCGGGATGAAGATTTCATTGGTCTCGTTGCGCTTCTGGTAATCGACCGACTGCAGCTCTTCCAGGCGGGCCAGACGGGCCTTGCCCTTGGTGCGGCCGCCCTTGGCGTTCTGGCGCGACCACTCCAGTTCCTTCTGGATCGCCTTCTGGCGAGCCTTTTCCTGGTTGTCTTCCTGCTTCAGGCGCTCATCCTTCTGGGTCAGCCAGTCGGTGTAGTTGCCCTTCCACGGAATGCCGCGGCCACGGTCCAGTTCCAGGATCCACTCGGCGGCGTTGTCCAGGAAGTAGCGATCATGGGTGACCGCCACGACGGTGCCGGTGTAGCGCGCCAGGAACTGYTCCAGCCATTCCACCGACTCGGCGTCSAGGTGGTTGGTYGGTTCGTCGAGCAGCAGCATGTCCGGCTTCTGCAGCAGCAGGCGGCACAGSGCCACRCGRCGCTTTTCACCACCGGACAGCTTGCCGACGATGGCATCCCACGGCGGCAGGCGCAGCGCATCGGCGGCCACGTCCAGCTGGTTTTCCAGCGTGTGCGCATCGCCGGCGGCGAGGATCGCCTCCAGGCGCTCCTGTTCCTTGGCCAGCGCGTCGAAATCGGCGCCTTCTTCGGCATAGGCGGCGTAGACCGCATCCAGCGCAGCCTGTGCCTGCAGCACTTCGCCCACGCCTTCTTCAACCGCTTCACGCACGGTCTTGGTCGGGTCCAGCTCCGGTTCCTGCGCCAGGTAGCCAACCTTGATGCCGGCCTGCGGACGGGCTTCGCCCTCGAAATCGGTGTCCACGCCGGCCATGATCTTCAGCACGGTGGACTTGCCGGCGCCGTTCAGGCCCAGCAGGCCGATCTTCGCGCCCGGGAAGAAGGACAGCGAGATGTCCTTGATGATCTGCCGCTTGGGCGGGACCACCTTGGACACGCGGTTCATGGTGTAGATGTATTGCGAGGACATGAGGTCTCCGTAGGCGCGACCCTGCGCCCGGTCCGTCACGGGGAACTTCCCGTTGCGGCAGCGGGCACAGACTGAATGGAATACCCCCAATTATAGCCGGAACCGCTTACGCCCCGCGCCGTCCGCAGCGCCCGGGGCTGGCCGAGGACTGAATGGGCCGTCACAGTCCCGCAGCGGGAAGCGTTTCCAGCCGGAAACGGTTCAGATCGAATGCGCAATATGGGCTCACCACCCACCCAGCAGAGGTCTCCCATGCACATCCATCGACTCATGGCCGGCGCCGTGGCCTCTGTACTGGCGCTGGGCGCCATCGCCCCGGCCTTCGCCGACAACGATCACCGTGGTCGCGACCACGACCGCCGAGAATGGCGCGAAGATCGCCGCGAGTGGCGCCACGACCGTCGCGACTGGGAACGCGACCGCCGTGAAGCGCGCCGTGACTACCGCCACGACCGCCGCTACGACCATGGCTACTACCGCCCGGCACCGCCGCCGCCGCGCGTGGTCYACAGCCCGGGCTACCGGCCCGGCTATGGCTATGGCTGGCAGCGCGGCCACCGCTACCGCGATTACTACCGCGGCCCGATCTACGTGGTGAACGACTACCCGCGCTACCACCTGCGCCGCCCGCCGTCCGGCCACCACTGGATCCGCGATGACCGCGGCAACATGCTGCTGGTGGCCGTGGCAACCGGCATCATCGCCGACTACATCATCAACAACCGTTGATGCAGCGCCGGGGTCGGATCCCTTTCCAACGGAAAGGGCTCTGACCTGATCGGAAAAAAAAAAGAAGGGCGCCACAAGGCGCCCTTCTTCATTCAACCGGCCAACCTCCCGGTCAGAACGCCACAGACCAGTCCAGCTGCGCCCCCACATCGCGCTGGCCATCGCCACGGCGGCCCTGCATCTGCAGCGCCACGCGGCTGTTGTCGGTCGTGCGGCAGGCGATCGCCGCCAGCCACCTGCCAGCCTGCGCGCGCGGTCAGCGCCGCACGATCACGCTGGCCACCGCTGATGTCCCAGTCCGCGCGCAGCGCGGCCAGGCCGGTGCGGTAACGTGCGCTGCCGCTGTTCCACTGCAGGGCACTGTGGCCGCCGTGTTCCTGGCTGCCGTCGCTTTCCAGGCGCACCTGGGCCACTTCGATTTCCGGGGTCAGCTGCAGGCGCGCGCCGCCGAAGGTCCAGCCGGCACGCAGGAACGCGGTCGTGCCGGTGGCGTCCTCGCGGGCGGACAGGCCTTCGTCCAGGCGGGTGCCGACCTGTGCCGTGCGCGTGCTGTCGGTGCGGTAGTCGGCACGGCTGACACCTGCACGCAGGCTCAGGCCCTGCCAGCGGTACTGGCCGTACACGCCGTACTCGGTGCTGTCGGTTTCGCTGCGTGCATCGCGCTGGGCCAGGCGGCTGACCAGCTGCTGCTGGCCGGCGGCCACGCCCACTTCCAGCGATTCACCCAGGCGCCAGCCGGCACCGGCCATGACGCCGTGCTGCGACGAACGCAGGCCGGTGTTGTCCGCGCCGGCATCGGTGCGGCGCTGGCCGGCGTTGCCGCCGATCCAGGCGTGCACGCCCGGGGCGATCTCGGCACCCATCGTGGCACCGTCCAGATGGCGGTCGATGCCCTCGTGCAGGAAGCGGTTCTGCAGCAGTGCGCCGCGGTGCGCGGCATGGATCTCGCCGCTCAGGCTGTCGAAGGCCGGCACCACCTCGGCCAGGTCCAGCCGTACCACCGCCTCATACACGGCGTTGCCATTGCCCAGCGCTTCCACCGCGCCGGCCACCGCCTTCTGGTTGGGGTTCACCACCACATCGGGGAAGGCCAGATCGATATCCGGCATGGCGATATCGTTGCGGGCCAGGGTCAGGTAGACGTTGCTGGCGTCGTAGTCCAGCGTGGGGGTCAGGAAGGCCAGCGTGCTGCTCACGCCGGAGAACGTGCCCTGCACGCCCTGCGTCGCGCTCAGGATGGTGTAGCGGCTGCGTGGCTGCCAGTCACCCTCGCTGGCGATGGCCACCGTGTTGCCACCCTGCAGCGTTGCGCCGCCGCCCACCTGCACGCGGTCGCCGGCGCCATCGGCGCCCAGGTCCACCAGGTAGCGCGAGCCGTTCTCCATCAGCAGGCTGCCGGTCATCGACAGCATGCCGAAGGCCGTGGCCGAACCCGGTGCCAGGGTGGCGCCGTCGCGGATGACGACGTTGCCCAGCTGGCCGTCACCGCTCAGCTCGGTGCCAGTGCCCAGGTCGGCCAGGCCGCCCAGGCGGCCATGCACGTCAAGCGCGCCGGCCTGCACGCGCGTGGTACCGGTGAAGCCGCTGCTGTCGCCCGACAGGCTCAGCAGGCCCGCATCCAGCTTGACCACATCGCCCGCGCCGGACAGCACGTTGTTGAACAGGGTCTGGCCATTGCGCTGCAGCTGCAGCGTCGCGCCCGATGCCACGTCCACCGCGCCACGGATCGCACCGTTGCCAGCCAGCACAAGGGTGCCCTGTTCAATGCGGGTACCGCCGCTGTAGCTGTTGTTGGCATGGGTGGTCAGCGTGCCGCTGCCGGTCTTGCGCAGTGCGCCGGTGCCGGTCAGGCGGCCGCTGAACATCGCATCGACCTGGTCGGTGTCCACCGTGGCGACACCGTCCAGCGCCATTTCAACGTTGCTGGTGAAGGCCTTGCTGGTCAGGTGCAGGGTGCCATCGGCAATCAGCACGTTGGCCGTGCCGGCGCCCTGGTAGATCAGGCCGCCGGCCAGGTTCAACGTGCCCTGCCGACCAATGGTCAGCGAGCCACGGCTGCCGCTGGCGCCGGCCAGGCCCAGCGCGTCGTTGACCGTCAGCGCACCGCCGTCATACACCGACACGCTGCCGTTGCCCTGATTGCCGACGGTCAGGCGGCCCATGCTGGCCGAACTGCCAGCGTCGGCCACGCGGAAGCTGCCTTCGCCCTGCGTGTTCTCACCCACGCCCACGTTGCCTGCGGTCAGTGCGGCGCCGTCGAAGACATTCAGTTCGGCCACCGCGTTCTGGCCCACGGCGATGAAGCCGGTGGTGGCGGTGGTGCCCGCGCCGGTCAGCACCAGCACGCCATCGGGCACGCCCGGAGTGTGCCGCTGCTGGCCCAGCAGGGTGCTGCCCTGCACGGTCAGCGTGGCGCCGTCGGCGACGGTCATCGTGCCGGTGCCGGAAACGCCGATCAGCAGGTCACTGCTATTCAACCAGCTCGAATCCTTGCCGGTCACCGTGGCTTCGCCGCGGGCCACGCTGCTGTAGCTGCCCAGACGGGCGATGCCGGTCTGGAAGCTGCCACCGTTACGCACGTTCACCGTGCCCATGCCCTGCGCGCCCACGTGGATCTGGTCGGTGGCAAAGCGCGAATCCTTGTCGGACACGGTCAGCACGCCACTGCTGCCCATTTCCGAGGCCACCCACGTGCCCTGGGCGTTGATCACCTGGCCGCCATCAAGCACGTCCAGGAAGCCGCTGCCTTCATGGCCGACGCCGATGCTGTTGTTGCCGATCCACTGCGAACCGGCGCCGGTCACGGTGACCTTGCCGGTCGAGCCGGCCAGCGTCGCAATGAAGATGGCAGTGCTTTCCAGTACGCCGCCGTTCTGGATGAACAGCTCGCCGCTGCCGCCATGGCCGATGTCCACGCGCCACGAATCAGCCCTGATCGCATCCACCACGACCGGGGTCACGCTGTCGATGTAGGCGTGGTTCTCGACAGTCAGGTTCGGATCGCCGTTGCTCCACGCACCCGGCACATACCAGTTGCCATCGAGCTGGCTCGGATCGCGCACGGTGACCGTCGCAGCAATCGCCGTGGTGGGGCCGCTCATGGCCAGGCCGATCGCCAGGGCCAGCAGACTGGTGGAAAGAGTACGGGAGGCGCCGGAAGTGCGACGCGGTGCCAGCGTCATTGCCGGCGAAGCTTGGTGCGAATGGGTCACGCGGATTTTCCCCTGTATGGACAGGGCGTATCGGCCGCGCAGGGGAGGGCTTTAGGTTTCTGAATATAAACAATTCAGAGTTGCAAGGAAGCGGGTCACACTTCCGGATATTCCGGGAATGGAGTCGCTGCCCAACACCGCTGCGGATTACACACGCAGGCGCGCCAGCACATCATGCCACAGCGCAATGCCCAAGCCCCTTCCGCTGCGGTCGCCCGGGCCCTCCAGCCCGCTTACAATCGCAGGCCCCGCTGTTCCCTCCCTGCCTGGAGT
>NZ_JBFTNR010000484.1:0-3287 GCF_056665995.1 Stenotrophomonas sp. 05L44_2 | reverse complement strand
TAGTAGATCCACGCCATGCGTGGATGAACGTTTCAATGCAAAAGCAGCCAGGCATGGCCTGGCTCTACTGGGCCGTGGTAGATCCACGCCATGCGTGGATGAGCGTTTCAACGCAAAAGCCGCCGGGCATGGCCCGGCGCTACCGGGCCGTGGTAGATCCACGCCATGCGTGGATGAACGTTTCAACGCAAAAGCCGCCGGGCATGGCCCGGCGCTACCGGGCCGTGGTAGATCCACGCCGCGCGTGGATGAGCGTTTCAACGCAAAAGCCGCCGGGCATGGCCCGGCGCTACCGGGCCGTAGTAGATCCACGCCATGCGTGGATGAACGTTTCAACGCAAAAGCCGCCGGGCATGGCCCGGCGCTACCGGTAAGGCGTTGCCGGCCAGCGGCCGGCACCACCACCACCCGATCAGGCGAAACTATCGGTGGCACGCACCAGCGCGTCGACGTTCTCTGCTTCGAACGCCGAATGCCCCGAGGCCGGGGTGATCTCCAGCTTCGCCTTCGGCCACACCTTGGTCAGGTCCCAGGCATTGGCCAGCGGGCAGACCACGTCGTAGCGGCCGTGCACGATCACGCCCGGGATATCGGCGATGCGATGCGCGTCGCGCAGCAGCTGGTCTTCCACCTCGAAGAAACCGCCGTTGACGAAGTAGTGGTTCTCGATGCGGGCAAACGCCAGCGCGAAGTGCGGGTCTTCATGGCTGTTGATGAAGTCGTCGTCCACGTGCAGGAAGCTGGTCGCGCCTTCCCACACCGCCCAGGCCTTGGCCGCGTCCAGGCGCGTTGCTTCGTCTTCGCTGGTCAGGCGGCGATGGAAGGCGGAAATCAGGTCGTGGCGTTCCACCGCCGGAATCGGCTTGAGGTAGTGCTCCCACGCATCCGGGAACAGGCGGTTCGCGCCTTCCTGGTAGAACCATTCCAGCTCCCAGCGGCGCAGCATGAAGATGCCGCGCAGCACCAGTTCGGTCACGCGCTGCGGATGGGTCTGCGCATAGGCCAACGCCAGGGTCGAGCCCCAGCTGCCACCGAACACCTGCCAGCGATCGACCTTGAGGTGCTCACGCAGCTTCTCGATGTCGGCCACCAGGTCCCAGGTGGTGTTGTCCACCAGATCGGCATGCGGGGTGGAACGACCGGCACCGCGCTGGTCGAACAGGATGATGCGGTACTTGGCCGGGTCGTGGAACTGGCGCATCTTGTCGCTGCAGCCGCCGCCGGGCCCACCATGCAGCATCACCACCGGCTTGCCGTCCGGGTTGCCGCACTGTTCGAAGTACAGCGTGTGGCGGTCGTCGACCTTCAGGGTGCCGACGTCGTAAGGGGTGATGGCGGGGTACAGCGTACGCATGCTTGCAGCTCCGTGGTGGTGCCCTGCCCTTGGCAGGAGAACCCCCATTCTAGGCCGGTCGCCGGCCCAGGGTGACCCGGTCGCGCTGCTCCAGGTCCTRCACGGTCTGCACGTCGATGTAGCCGGCCTGCTCGAACAGCGCGCCGATGGCATCGCCCTGGTCCCAGCCGTGCTCGATCAGCAGCCAGCCGCCGGGCTGCAGGTGGTCGCCGCCGCCGACGATGATGCGACGGATGTCGTCCAGCCCATCAACGCCCGAGGCCAGCGCCGTGGCCGGCTCGAAGCGCAGGTCGCCCTGTTGCAGGTGCGGGTCGTCGCTGGCGATATAGGGAGGATTGCTGGCGATCAGGTCGAAGCGTTCACCGTGCAGCGGCGCGTACCAGTCGTGACCACCTTCGGCAAAACGCACGTYGCCCAGCTCGTGGCGCGCGGCGTTGCGGGCCGCCACCGCCAGCGCAGCGGAACTGGCGTCGGTGGCCAGCACCTGCGCCTGCGGTCGTTCGCTGGCCAGGGCCAATGCAATCGCGCCGCTGCCGGTGCCAAGATCGGCCAACCGCAGTGCACGGTCCGGCGGCAGGCGATCCAGCGCCAGTTCCACCAGCAGTTCGGTTTCCGGGCGCGGAATCAGGGTGGCGGGGTCGACTTCCAGATCGAGGGTCCAGAAACCACGACGGCCGATCAGGTAGGCCACCGGCTCGCCAGCCAGGCGCCGGCCCAGCAAGGCCTCGAACGCGGCCTGCTCGGCGGCGGGCAGTGGATCGGTGGCGTGCGCGAACAACCAGCTGCGCGGTCGCTGCAGCACATGCAGCAGCAGCAGCTCCGCTTCATGACGGGCCTCTACGCCCCCCAGGCGGCCGCTGGCGTCGGCCACGACCTGGCGCAGGGACGGTTCGGAATCGGCGGGCATGGCAGGCACTGGCGCGGGCGGTGGGCCCGCAATTGTAGAGTCTGGATACCGTTCAGGTTCGCTGGGGCGGGATTCGCTGCGGTGGGATATGAGAGACCTATCGACCGGTTTCCGCAGCCGCTGATGATTTCCCTTGTCATACAGCGGGTTGCAGGATGCAGGTGGCCTGATTCATTGCCGGCTCAGCGCACATCAATAGACTGCATCTATCAAATAGATGTAATCAATGCATTGTCCTTATCGAAATGGAACCAGTAACCTAGGTCCTGTCGATTCACCCACTCCCCTTCACCCAGAGGAAAAACGATGTCCCTGATCAACACCCAGATCCAGCCGTTCGAAGCCAACGCTTACCTGAATGGCGAGTTCATCAAGGTCTCCGACAGCACCCTGARGGGCCAGTGGTCGGTCCTGATCTTCATGCCGGCAGCCTTCACCTTCAACTGCCCGACCGAGATCGAAGACGCCGCTGACCATTACGCCGAATTCAAGAAGGCCGGCGCCGAGGTCTACATCGTCACCACCGACACCCACTTCTCGCACAAGGTCTGGCACGAAACCTCGCCGGCCGTGGGCAAGGCCCAGTTCCCGCTGGTCGGCGACCCGACCCACCAGCTGACCCGCGCCTTCGGCGTGCACATCGAAGAAGAAGGCCTGGCCCTGCGCGGCACCTTCATCATCAACCCGGAAGGCGTGATCAAGACCCTGGAGATCCACTCCAACGAGATCGCCCGTGACGTCTCCGAGACCCTGCGCAAGCTGAAGGCTGCCCAGTTCACCGCCGCCAACCCGAACCAGGTCTGCCCGGCCAAGTGGAAGGAAGGCGAGAAGACCCTGACCCCGTCGCTGGACCTGGTCGGCAAGATCTAAAGCAGCACCGGCCTGCCGCAGCCCCACGCTGTGGCGCGCCCATCCCCGTGCCGGCCACATCGCCGGCGTGGGGGTGAACCCAAGACGGCCGCGCCCGCATCGCCCCTTCCACAGGTCCGCGCTGCCCTCTCCTTCCACAGGTCCGCGCTGCCCTCT
>NZ_JBFTNR010000483.1:0-3297 GCF_056665995.1 Stenotrophomonas sp. 05L44_2 | reverse complement strand
GTAGTGGTGCGCGGGCACCTTCAGGTTGATGGGTGCGGGCACGTCCTTGAAGACGCGGCCGGACATGTCGAAGCGCGACTTGTGGCAGGGGCAGAAATAGCCGCCCTTCCATTGCGGATCGTAGGGCTCGGGGCGGATTTCACCCACCATTTCCGGCGAACAGCCCAGGTGCGTGCAGAGACCGACCAGCACCGAGATCTCGGGCTTGATCGAGCGCAGCTCCGGGTTCTGCTTGAGCACGTACTCCGGCTGCTGGTCCTTCTCGCCGGACTCGGGGTCCTTCAAGCGGCCATCCAGCCCATGCAGCGCGTCAAGGATCGCCTTGGACCGTTTGACGATCCAGATCGGCTGGCCACGCCATTCCACGATCAGGCGTTGGCCTTCCTGCAGGGCGCTGATGTCGGCCACCACCGGTGCGCCGGCAAGCTTGGCGCGGGCACTGGGGTTCCAGGATTTGATGAAAGGAACTGCGGTGAATCCGACGCCGACGGCGCCCACCACAGCTGTGGTGGCAGTAAGAAAACGCCGACGTCCGGTGTTGACTGGATCGTGTACCCCATCGTTGGCCATCCGGCACTCCGATATTGATTAGGTAGCTTTAAGGCTGCCAGCGGTTCCGGTGGGGGCCAGAGCCGCATTGAATCTCGGTCGAGTGTAGCGGAACCGTTGCGCGCCACACAACGCATTGCAACAACATAGTTTGTTGGGTTGCCGGCCAGCGGCCGGCACTACCTGTTCAAAGGTGTGCCGACTGACAGCCGGCACCTACCTGTTAACGGTGTGCCGACCAACGGTCGGCACCTACTGCTTGCTCAGCACCGTGCGATAGCGCTCGGCCAGCTGGCCGACCCGGCGCACGTAATACTGGGTCTCGCTGTAGGGCGGCACGCCGCGATGGCGATCGACCGCGYCCTCGCCCGCGTTGTAGCCGGCAGCGGCCAGGGTCAGGTCTCCATTGAAACGCTTCAACAGCCACGCCAGATACTGCACACCGCCACGGATGTTCTGCCCCGCGTCGTAGGAATCGCTGACGCCGAAGCGCGCGGCGGTGGSCGGCATCAGCTGCATCAGGCCCTGGGCGCCGGCACGGCTGAGTGCGGTCGGGTTGTAGGCCGACTCGGCATGGATGATCGCGCGTACCACGGCCTCTTCCACCCCGAATTCGCGTGCGGCCGAGGTGATCTCGCTCTGGAAGGCCGTGGTGTTCAGGCGCACGCTGCCGAAATCGACGCGCGGATTGACCCCGCAGGCGTAGCAGCGCTCCATGAAGCTGTAGCGGATGGTCCGCACCGGGCCGAGGTTGGCGACCTGGGTCGGGCGTGCGCTGGTGTAGTGGCGCACCCCGTCCTGCATGTACGAATAGACCTGTCCGCTGACCATCCTGCCGCCGCGTGGACTGGCCGGCGTAGAGGTCGTTGCGGGTGCCGGGGTCGCTGCGACAGCGGGACTGGCCGCAGCGGCGGCGACCGCGACCGGATTACGCTCGGCGCTGGCCACCACTGCAGCAGGTGCCGCAGGTGCTGGTAGCAGCGCCGGCGCCGGCGTGGCAACGGGAGCGCGCGCTGCCCTGCCCGCGCTGCGGGTGTAGCTGATGGTGCTGCATTGGGCACCGGCCACCCGCTTGCTGACATAGCTGGTGACACCGTCGGCGCCGAGGCACTTGTACAGGGTACCGGCGCTGGCCGGCGCAGCGGTCAGCGCAGCGATGATGATCGCCGTTATCCCCAGTCTCCCCTTCATGGCCGCGAGTGTCCCAGCTTCGCTGCGGCTTGCCAAGGGCGCCGGCTCAGACCGTGACGGCGGGCACGGCCAGGACCTGGCCAAGCCCGGCCAGGCGCTGGGCCAGCTCCTCGCGCAGCTCGGCCGGCGTGGTCCACACCGCCACCGGCAGGCGATCCAGGCTGAGGATCTGCGCCAGCATCATGCCGCGGCTCTCCGCGCCCATCCGCAACAGGCAGTGTTCTGGCCCGTCGGCCTCCAGCACACCGCACCAGGGCGGAATGCGCCCGGTCAGCTCCGCTTCGCTGCCGGCCAGGCGCAGGACGGCCTGCAGCGCGAACGGCGCCTGGCTGACCGCCTGCCGCACCATCACATCCGGTGGCGCCGGAGTGCGCCGATGCAGGCCAGGCTCTGGCAGCGAACGCACTGCGCCCATCCGGTCCACGCGCAGCGTGCGCCAGTCCTGCCGCCCCAGGTCCCAGGCCAGCAGATACCAGCGCCGTCCGTAGTTGACCAGGTGCTGGGCCTCGACTTCGCGTTGCGTCACCGCGTCCTGCGCGCTGCGGTATTCGAAGGCCAGCCGCGCGGCCTGCCGGCAATGCTGGGCCAGTCGCCCGAGCAGGCGCGCGTCGGTGGACGGCAGGTCGGACAGGGTTGCGGTGGCGGCATGTACTTCGCCGGCCTGCTGGCGGCGACGCGCGGGCACCAGCGGGTCGAGCTTGGACAGCAGGCCGCGTGCGGTGTCGTCGATGCCGGACACCGTGGCCGACGCCGCGCGCAGGGCAATCGCCAGTGTGGTGGCCTCCTCCTCATCCAGCAGCATCGGCAGCACCGGCGCACCGGCGCCCAGCCGGTAGCCGCCACCTACACCGGCCGAGGCCTGTACCGGATACCCCAGCTCACGCAGGCGCTCGACATCGCGACGGATGCTGCGCCGGTCCACGCCCATGCGCTCGGCCAGCTCGGCGCCGGACCAGTGACGGCGGGCCTGCAGCAGGGAAATCAGGCGAAGCAGGCGATGGGCGGTATGGCGCATGACGGATCGCGGACAGAAGTCGTCCGCAATTGTGCCCCAGCATGGGCCCCACTTCACCACCACCTGCAGGGAGCAATGCCATGACGTCACGCCAGATCACCCTCTACCACGCCGCCCGTTCACGCTCGAGCGGCGCTGTCGCCCTGCTCGAAGCGCTGGGCGCCGACTACCGCATGCAGGTGCTGGACCTGAAGGCCGGTGCCAACCTGGCCCCGGCCTATCTGGCTATCAACCCGATGGGCAAGGTGCCGGCCATCGTCCACAACGGCGCCCTGGTGACCGAGCAGGTGGCGATCTACCTGTACCTGGCCGACCTGTACCCGGAAGCCGGGCTGGCACCGCCGATCGGCGACACCCTGCGCGGCCCTTACCTGCGCTGGATGGCCTTCTATGGCGCCTGTTTCGAGCCGGCGATGATCGACCGGGCGATGCGCCGCGATCCGCCGCCGCATGCGATGTCGCCCTATAACGATGCCGATACGGTGCTGCAGGTGATCGAAGCGCAGCTCACGCAGGGACCGTACCTGCTGGGCGAGGTGATG
>NZ_JBFTNR010000482.1:0-3298 GCF_056665995.1 Stenotrophomonas sp. 05L44_2 | reverse complement strand
GCACACTCCGCGCGTACTACTGCGGGCGAGGCCGCAAGAAGGTGGAGCGCTTTGAAGTGGCGCTGCAACTGCTGGAGAGGGCCGGCGAGCGCGCGCTGCACGTCAAGGCGTATCTGGACCTTGTTCGGCGGGGCGAGGACCGTCTGCACGGGATGCTGGTCGGGCTGCAAATCGCTGCCTAACGCGCGCGCGATACCTCTTGACAGGTGCCACCTGCAAGGGGTTAAATGCGGGCACATTGACATAGAAGCCTTCAGCGCAAGCTGAGGGCTTTTTTATTGGACCAATGGTTCTAAATAAAAATCTTGTTTAATCTAAAGTTCTAATTTAATCTGTGTTCTCAATTTTAGAGGGCGCACCAGATGTCATTGCCGAAAGAGAAGAGACACCGTTCTGCTCTGCTGAGTCGAGTTGAGAAAGCGTGGCTGCACGGCGTAAGCCATGTGACTTTTGCTGAGTTGTACCTCTGGTTTGACGTCGAGAAGATCGCCAAGACGCCTTACCGCGGCATTGAAGAGGCTTTCGAAGAGGTTGCGGGCGACGACGCGCCCGAGGTGCAAATTATCGAAGGACGCGGTGGCTATCACTTGGTAGTTGAGCAGACCCGGGCAGGCAACAAGATGAAGCTCCTGTCGGAGTTGGCGGAGTAACGCTGCCCTCAAATGCGAGATCACTCTGACCCCGGCTATCCGGGGTCTTTTTTTAGGAAATTTCATGGCACGACTCACTCCCCAACAGGCTGGCGGCGTGAACGTCGTGGCCTTCCTCGACATGCTGGCGTGGTCCGAAGGGACCGACAACGGCAAGCAGCCGACGAAAGATCGTGGCTACGACGTGATCGTCGGTGGTCAGCTGTTCAATGGCTATGCGGATCACCCCCGAGTCTTGGTGGCTCTGCCCAAGCTGGGTATCCAGTCCACCGCCGCCGGCCGATACCAGCTGCTGCGCCGCTACTACGATGCCTACCGAAAAACGCTGGGCCTGAAAGACTTCTCGCCACTAAGCCAGGACCTGATCGCACTCCAGCAGATCCGCGAGCGCCGCGCTCTGCCGCTGATCCGGGCGGGAAGGATCGCGGAGGCCATCAAGCAAGTCAGCAACATATGGGCAAGCCTGCCTGGTGCTGGCTATGGCCAGAACGAGCACAGGCTGGCTGACCTGCTGGCTGCTTACCGGAAGGCTGGCGGGACGGTGGCTCCGTGACCGGGGTCGATGTGGACTGGCAAGCCATCGGTACGGCCGTTGGCGGTCTGATGGTCGGCGCTGGTGGTGTTGCACTGTGGTGGCGCAAGCAGTTCGTAGAGACCGCCAGGGAAGGGGCCGAGGTCAACGTGATCCAGCTGATGCGCGAGGAAGTGACCCGGCTGGGCGAACGGGTTGGGCGGATGGAAGCCAGGGAGCTGCGCTTGATCCGCCATATCTACCGGCTTGAAGGATTGATGCGCGCAGCCGGCTTGGAGCCGCCGCCATTTGACCCGGACAGCGACACGATCAGGGTAGGAGGTTCCGAGTGAGCAGGATCGCCATCGCGGTCGCCGCCTTCGCGCTTTGGTCCGGTGCCATGTTCGGTGCTGGCTGGGCTTGGCGCGGCGACCGATCTGAAGGTGTAGCCGCCAATCAACGCGCCGCCGGCGCTGAGGCATTCGCCGACCAGGTGAATCAAACCCGCGCCACCGAGCAGAGCAAGGCGCTGCAGCTGGCTGACATTGGAGCCAAGCATGAAGAAGACCGGACCGCGGCTGAGGCCGTCCCTGCTGCTGTTGTGGCTGGCCTGCGCAGCGGCAATCTCCGCCTGCGCGACGACCTCGCCACCTGCCATACCGCTCGCCTGTCCGAAGCTGCCGCCGGCGCCGTCGAACGTGATGCGCGCGCCGAACTACGTCCAGAGGTTGTCGGAGCTGCTGTTCGAATCGTCACCGACGCCGAAGACCACATCCGGGCCTGCCAAGCGGTGATCGCTGCCGACCGGCAGCCGGTGACGCAATGAACCGCCGGATGCTGGCCCTGGGCCGGCTGAAGGGCGGCGACATGAACAAGACCGAGACCGCCTATGCGGAACGGCTGCGCGCGCAGCAGGCTGTCGGCGAGATCCAGTGGCACCGGTTCGAGGGTCTGAAGCTGCGGCTGGCGGACAACACGTTCTTCACGCCGGACTTCGCCGTCCTGGCAGCCGATGGCGTCATGGAGTGCCACGAGGTGAAGGGCCATTGGCAGGACGATGCAAGGGCCAAGATCAAGATTGCCGCCGCCATGTACCCGTTCCGCTTCATTGCGGTGAAGGTCAAGCTCAAGCGCGACGGCGGCGGCTGGGCAGTGGAGGAGTTCTGATGAGCGGACATATTCATACCCCTGGAGACGGCCGAGGGCGCCGCAGGGTGCTGGTGGACGGGCGGGAGGTGAAGCGGGCTGTTTACGCCAACACAGTCACCGGTGAAGTGCGGCATTACGAGGATCCCATCCGCATGGACGGCGATGAGCCTGTGACCCATAGCGTGCACGGTCACGTCGAAGTGGAGCTCCTCAATGGCTGAGGCCGCGATGGTAGCGGTGCGCATGCGTTGGTGGCTGCGGTGCTACCTGGCTGCAGTGATGTGGTTCGCCAAGGCTACGGGCATGGAACCGGACTGGGATCGGGTCGAGGGCTGGATACGCCGAGGCTTGGTACTGCGAACAACGAGGGCTACTGATGGACGTTGCACGGATTGAAGCGCTGGCGGCTGAGCTGGCCGCAGAGAAGGCCGCGCGCATTGCCGGCGGCGCCGACGCTCGTATTGACCGTCTGGTCGGGGTGATCGAGCAGCAGGGCGAGCAGATCGCGGAACTGGGGGTGCATGTCGGCATGCTGGTCCAAGCTGTTGCACAGCTGCTGGGGGAGGAGGCGGGCACACCGGTCTCGGACGAAGGTGTCGAGTCTCCGCGCGTGGACTTGGATGGGAACTCGTACTGATGCCTGTCAGGCCACCGCAGCACCGAGCGGCAGGTTGGCGTCCCTACAAAGAAACCAGCGCCCAGGTGCGCAAGAGGCAGGCCCGCCGTGCGCTGGCCACGAACTCAGCGCTCTGGAGGCGGATCCGAGCGGTGGTGCTGGCCCGTGAGCCGCTGTGCAGGTGCTGTGCGGAGCAGGGAAGGGTGCGGGCAGCCACCGAGGTCGACCACATCGACGGGGACGATGCCAACAACGCTGACAGCAACCTGCAGCCCCTGTGCCGGCCGTGTCACAGCACGAAAACAGTGCTGGAGAACGGCGGATTCGGCCGAGGAATGCGGGACTGATGGTTCCACGAGCGTGGAACACGCA
>NZ_JBFTNR010000481.1:0-3306 GCF_056665995.1 Stenotrophomonas sp. 05L44_2 | reverse complement strand
TCCGCGGCATGGATGCCGCGGCCAAGCCCCCAAGGGTGAGGGCGCTTTGCTTGCGAAGCACTGCTTCGCAAGCGCCCGAACGCACAGCCGCCAGCGGCTGGGCCGGTCTGGGGGTTTACGGCGTCCCCCGCAACCGGACCCACCCCGCCTACCCACGGAATGCCTGCTGTTGCTTTGGCTTTGAGGTTGCCGGCCAGCGGCCGGCACTACCGTTTCGGCGGGTGCAGGGCGCAGCCCTGCAAAAGAACCCCCTACCTTACGGCCACTGCATCTCGCCCTTGGCCACCTTCGCACTCAACTCCAGCGACGCCACCCCCGCCAGCTGCGGATAGCGCGCCTGCATCGCCTTCACCAACGCAGCGCTGTCCTTGGCCTTGGCGGTTTCAACATCGAAGGCACGGATGTAATCCGCGGTGAAGCGCAACGCACTGGCATCCAGTGCCGCCCCCTCCGCGTAATGACCGGGCACCACCACCTTCGGCTTCAGCGCCTGCAGCTGCTGCAGCGTGCGCAGCCAATCGGCATGCGACTGCGGCGTCTGCGTATCGGCCATCCACACGTGCTCGCCGGCCACCACCGGAATGCCACCGACGATCGCGCGCAGCGACGGCACCCACAGCACGCTGCGGTCCGGCGTCGGGCCATCCAGGCCGATCAACGGCAGGCGCTGGCCTTCCAGCTGCAGTGCATCGCCTTCCAGCACTGCGGGCACCACGATGCGTGCGGGAGCGTCAGCGCCCATCTTCGGCCCCCAGTACGCCAGCTTGCCKGCCTGGGATTCACGGATGTGCGCCACGGTCTGCGCGGTCGCGACGATGCGCGCCTGCGGGAACGCATCCTGCACGGTGGCCAGGCCGAAGTAATAGTCCGGATCGCCATGGCTGATGTAGATGGTGGTCAGCCGCTTGCCGCTGGCACGGATCTGCTCGACCAGCCGGCGTGCATCGCCGGCAGCAAACTGCGCGTTGACCAGGATCGCGTCGTTGCGCCCTTCGATCAGCACCGAGGACACCGAGAACATTGCCTGCGGGCCGGGATGGAAGGTCTGCAGGCGCAGCTGGGATTTGGCAGCGCTGGCGGGTGCAGGCGCGGCCGGTGCGGCCAGCAGTGGGGCGCTGGTGAAGCTGGCAGCCAGCGCGAGAGGAAGCAGCAGGGCAGCAGTACGCATGGGAGGTGTCCTTGGATTGTCGAGCCGAGCGTTGGCTATGCCGGGCGTCCTTGCCCGGCCCCCTACGGGCCGTCGCAAGCGACGTTGGCAACGGCTCCTGCCGTTGCCTTCGGCTTTACAGGTGGGTAGCGCCGGGCCATGCCCGGCAGGCGGTCAGGCCGGCGAGTGCGCGATCAGTACGCCGCCGTGATGATCTGCCTGGGGTGCTTGTGCGCTTCCAGTTCGGCGACGAACGCGGCGCCGTAGTCGGCGTAGCTGATGCGGCTGTGGCCGCTGGCATCGGCGAGGAAGGCCTTGGGCTGCACGCGGTACTGCCCACGCTCTTCACCTGGGCCGATTTCGGCGGCCGGCGAGAAGAAGGTCCAGTCCAGGTCATCCACCGCCTGCAAGCGGTTGAACGCTTCACGGTGGGCCAGCGCGTAGGGCTTGTAGGCCTCCGGGAAGGTGGGGGTGTCGACCAGCTGCACGCCGGGGGCGACTTCCAGGCTGCCGGCGCCGCCGACCACGACCAGGCGCGGCACGTTGGCCTTGCGGGCGGCATTGGCCAGCTGTGCGGCAACCTCGCCGACGCGACCGATGTCGTCGCCCGGGCGCGGGCCGTAGGCGCTGGCCAGCACATCGTGGCCGGCGATGGCGGCGACCAGGGCGTCCTGGTCATCCAGCGAGGCGATGACCGGATGGGCACCGGCCAGCTCGGCCGGCAGGTCCTGCGCGCTGCGCACGATGACGGTCAGTTGATGGCCGTTGGCCAGCGCGTGGCGGGCGATCTGGCGGCCGATGTTGCCGGTGGCACCGACGAGGGCGATCTTCATGGCAGGACTCCGTGGGGGTGGTGGTTGGGAATGGGGCCACTGTAGGCCGCTGCAGTCGATCGAAAAACAGCGTATAACGCGCTTATTTGTTGCATGGATCGAGCAGATGGACCGATTGACCGCCATGACCGTATTCGTCGAAGTTGCCGAGCGCGGCAGCCTGACCGCCGCCGCCGAGGTGCTGGACATGTCGCGGGCGATGGTCAGCCGCTACCTGGCCGAGGTGGAGGGCTGGCTGGGCGCGCGGCTGCTGCACCGGACCACGCGGCGGGTCAGCCTGACCGGGGCCGGTGAAGCCGCGCTGGCGCGTTTCCGGCAGATGCTGGCGATCGGCGAAGAACTGCAGGGTGAGCTGGCCAGCGACGATCCCGAGCCACACGGCACGCTGCGCATCACCGCCAGCGTGTCGTTCGGGCAGAGCCATCTGGCGCGTGCGGTGGCCGCCTTCGTGCAGCGCCATCCGGCCGCACGCATCGAACTGCTGCTGGTCGACCGCATGGTCAACCTAGTGGAGGAGCGCGTCGACCTGGCCGTGCGCATCGCGCGGCAGATCGATCCCAGCCTGATCGCACGTCGTTTGGCGATCTGCCGTTCGGTGCTGTGCGCGACGCCGGCCTACCTGCAGGCGCGTGGCACGCCGACCGCGCCCGAACACCTCGCCGTGCACAACTGCCTGACCCATCATTACGTCGGCAAAAGCCTGTGGCAGCTGCATCGCGAAGGGCGCTCGTTGTCGGTGGCGGTGGGCGGCAACATCAGTGCCAATGAAGCATCGCTGTTGCTGGAGGCGGTGCGCGCCAATGCCGGTATTGCCATGTTGCCGACCTATCAGGTCGCACCGTTGCTGCGCAGTGGTGAGCTGATCGAACTGCTGCCCGAGTACAGCCTGGACGAGCTGGGCATTCATGCCGTGTACGCCTCGCGCCGGCAACAGCCCGTTATCATGCGGCGATTCCTGGATTTCCTCGCCGAGTGCTTCGCCAGCCCGGCCTTCCAGGATCTGGACTGGCGCCCTTCGGGCAAGGAGAACACATGAATCAGGGACAGGCGTTGATCGACCACAACCGTGCTGCCTGGGACCGCCAGGCCAGCGAGGTGCGCGAGTGGTCGCGACCGGTGGATGCCGAAACGATTGCCGCCGCACGCGAGGGACGCTGGCAGGTACACCTGACGCCGCGTGCGTTGCCGCTGGATTGGCTGGGCGATGTGCGTGGCAGGCGCATCCTGTGCCTGGCCTCGGCCGGTGGCCAACAGGCACCCGTGCTTGCCGCGGCAGGCGCTGAGGTGACCGTGTTCGATCTTTCCGACGGGCAGCTGGCGCAGGAC
>NZ_JBFTNR010000480.1:0-3311 GCF_056665995.1 Stenotrophomonas sp. 05L44_2 | reverse complement strand
CGCTCTCCACCTCGTACAGCGATCCGTTCACCTTGGCGCGCCAGTTCGCCTCGCGGGATCTGCTCAGCGGTGGCCGTGCAGGGTGGAACGTGGTGACCTCGCCGCTGGAAGGCTCGGGACGAAACTACGGGCGTCCGCATCCGGAACACGCGCTGCGTTACCAGATTGCCGATGAGTACCTGGAGGTGGTGCAGGGCCTGTGGGATTCGTGGGATGACGATGCGTTCGTGCGTGACCGCGACAGCGGCACGTTCTTCGCGCCGGAGAAGTTCCGCCGCCTCGACCACAAGGGCCGCTTCTTCCAGGTGGAAGGCCCGCTCAACATCCAGCGCTCGCCGCAGGGGCAGCCGGTGATCTTCCAGGCCGGATCGTCGGACGATGGCATTGCGCTGGCCGGCAAGTACGCCGATGCAGTATTCACCCACGCGCCGTCGCTGGAGGAGACCCGCGCGTTTACCCAAAAGGTGAAGAACTCGGCGATCGCCCATGGCCGCAGCGCCGGTGACGTCAAGATCTTCCCGGGCATCGGCCCGATCGTTGGCCGTACGGCGGAAGACGCCGAGGCCAAGTACCAGGCGATTGCCGCGCTGGCCGGGCTGGACGATGCCCTGGCGTATCTCGGCCGCTTCTTCGACCACCATGATTTCAGCCAGTACGACCCGGATGCACCGTTCCCGGAGCTGGGTGACATCGGCGCCAATTCCTTCCGCTCCACCACCGACCGCATCAAGCAGGACGCGCGCGAGCAGGGCCTGAGCCTGCGCCAGGTGGCACTGCAGGCGGTGAGCCCGCGGCCGAACTTCATCGGCACGCCGGAACATGTGGCCGACGAACTGATCCGCTGGTTCGACGCCGGCGCCAGCGATGGCTTCATCCTCGGCTTCRCCGCGCAGCGCGAAGGCCTGGATGATTTCGTAACGCTGGTGCTGCCCCTGCTGGAAGCACGCGGTTACCACCGCAGTGCGCTGGAAGGACAGACCCTGCGCGACCACCTGGGCCTGCCACGCAAGGCAAGCCGTTACAGCACCGACGCCGAGCCGGCGCGGAAGGTGGGATAAGGCGATGAATGTCCTGCATCGGCCGTTGTTGGATGGGACCCCCGCCGGGCATGGCCCGGCGCTACTGGTCCCGGAAGCCCGGCGCGAGCCTGTGGCGGGTGTGTTGCCCGAGATCGCGGCACGTGCCGAACAGGCCATCGCGATCCGCCACGACCTGCACCAGCACCCGGAACTGGCCTTCGAAGAGCACCGCACCAGCGCCCGCGTGGCCGAGCTGCTGCAGCAATGGGGCTACGCGGTCAGCACCGGCATCGGTGGCACCGGCGTGGTCGGTACGCTGCAGCGCGGGCAGGGCCGTCGCCGGTTGGGTCTGCGCGCCGACATCGATGCGCTGCCGATCCATGAAGAATCCGGGCTGGCCTATGCCAGCCAGCGCGAAGGCCTGATGCACGCCTGCGGCCACGATGGACACACCGCCATCCTGCTCTCGGCTGCCCACTACCTTGCGCACCACGGGCGTTTCGATGGCACCTTGCAGCTGGTGTTCCAGCCGGCCGAGGAAACCGGCTCGGGTGCTTCGAAGATGATCGCCGATGGCCTGTTCGAACGCTTCCCGGTCGATGCCATCTATGGCCTGCACAACTGGCCGGGCGTGCCGGTGGGGCACTTCGGCTTCGTCGACGGACCGGCGATGGCCTCGGTGGACTGGGCGCGTCTGCGGGTGATCGGCAAGGGCGGCCACGGCGCCGAGCCGCAGGGCAGCGTCGATCCGATCCTGGCTGCCGCGCACATCATTACCGCGCTGCAGAGCGTGGTGTCGCGCAACGTCGATCCGCGGCAGATGGGCGTGGTCACCGTCGGTTCGATCCATGGTGGGAAGGCGGCCAATGTCATCCCCGATGTGGTGGAGCTGAAGCTGACCGTGCGCGCCTACCTGCCGGAGGTGCGCGATACGCTGCGCCGGCGGGTCACCGACATTGCCGAGCAGACCGCCGCTGCCTTCGGTGCGCGTGCCGAGATCGAATTCCCGCGTGGCTTCCCCAGCGTGATCAACCACCCCGAGCAGACAGCCTACATCCGCGAGGTGGCGATACAGGGGTTCGGTGCAGGGCAGGTGGTGGAGGCCTTCGCGCCGCGTACCGCCAGCGAGGACTTCGCCTTCCTGCTGCAGGCGCGGCCGGGCAGTTTCGTGTTCGTCGGCAACGGCGACAGCGCACCGCTGCACAGCCCGCGCTATGTGTTCAACGACGCGGCCATCGCCCCGGCGGCCAGCCTGTGGGCGCGTCTGGCCGAGCACTATCTGGTGGAGGACGTGGCATGAGCGTGCGGTACGACAACGATCGGTTCCTGTACACCTCGGTGGACGACCCGCTGGCGCGCCCGTTGTTCGATGGCCTGGAGCAGGAGTACGACCACCGCTATGCGGACGTGCGCCGGCGTATCGGTGGCAGTGCGCGCGAGGAACTGCAGCGCTATCCGGCCGAAGCCTTCGCTGCCCCGGTCGGTGCATTCGTGCTGCTGCTGCGCGACGGCGTGGCGATTTCCGGCGGCGCGTTCATGCCGCATCGCGATGAGGACACCGCCGAGTTCAAACGCATCTGGACGCTGCCTGGCCTGCGTCGGCAGGGCATCGCCCGGCGCGTGCTGCAGGAACTGGAAGACCAGGCTGCACGGCAGGGCTATCGGCGCGTGTTCCTGACCACCGGCTTCCGCCAGCCCGAGGCGGTCGGCCTGTACCTCAGCCACGGCTACACCGCGTTGTTCGATCTGCATGCGGACCCGGAAACCATCGCGCATCTGCCGTTCGAAAAACACCTGGTGCCACAGCCACAGGCGGGCGACGCAGCCGCCCTCGCACTGCATGGAGCGGCGGCATGAGTACGCCTTCCACTGCCATCGAGGGCATTGTCCGCCAGCCGGCCACGGCGCTGAAGATCGTGCCGGCGCGGCATCCGTTGCAGGTGATCGGCACGGTGTTGGCACTCGCGCTGATCCTGATCGGCCTGCAGTCGGTGCTGGGCAATCCGCGCTGGGGCTGGGGCACGTTCGCCGAGTGGTTCTTTGCCCGGCCGGTACTGGAAGGGTTGGGGCGAACGCTGCTGCTGACCGCACTCGGTACCGGCCTCGGCTTCGCGCTGGGCACCTTGCTGGCCTTGGCCCGGGTCTCCGGTTCACCGCTGTTGTCGGCAGTGTCGTGGGGCTACGTGTGGCTGTTTCGTTCGATTCCGCTGCTGGTGCTGTTGCTGCTGCTGAACAACCTGGGCTACCTGTACAGCACCATCGAACTGGGCGTTCCCTTCACCGGCATCAGCC
>NZ_JBFTNR010000479.1:0-3327 GCF_056665995.1 Stenotrophomonas sp. 05L44_2 | reverse complement strand
CCCTTGTCCAGGCTGCGCTCGACCTTTGTCGGTTGCCACACGCTGAACCACCAGTCATCGCGGCCCAGATCGTCGCGTACGTGCAGCATCGCCCTGCGGAAGGCGATCGCCTCGTCATGCATTTCCTGCACCAGCGAACGCCCCGCATCCCCTTCCATCATCTTCGAGGCAACATCACACGCCGCGATCACGCCGTAATGCGGGCTGGTCGAGGTATGCATCATGAACGATTCATTGAAGCGTTCGGCGTCCAGGTCGCGGCTGGCCGAATTACGCACGTGGATCATCGAGGCCTGCGAGAACGCGGCCAACAGCTTGTGCGTGGAATGAGTGGTGAAGATGATCGCGTCCTGCTCGCGCGGCTTGCCCTTGGCCATGCCGTAGTGGTTCTCGTAGAACGGATGGAACGCGGCATAGGCGTACCAGGCCTCATCGAAATGCAGGAAGTCGACCGCGCTGCCGATCTCCTCGGCGATTTTCTCGGCGTTGTAGCACAGGCCGTCGTAGGTCGAGTTGGTCACCACCGCGATACGCGGCTTGGAACCGGCCTGGTAGGCCTGGCTGGCCAGCGGATTGGCCGCGATGCTCTGCTGCAGGGCTTCCGGGGTGAACTGGTCCAGGCTGATCGGRCCGATGATGCCGTGCGCATTGCGGCTGGGCGTGAAATACACCGGCACCGCGCCGGTCATGATCAGCGAATGCAGCAGCGACTTGTGGCAGTTGCGGTCGACGAACACCACGTCGCCGCGGGCCACGGTGCCATGCCACACGATCTTGTTGGCCGTCGACGTACCGTTGGTGACGAAGAAGGTGTGGTCGGCGCCGAAGTTGCGCGCGGCCTCGTCCTCGGCCTCCTTGATCGGGCCGGTGTGATCCAGCAGCGAGCCCAGCTCCGGCACCGAAATCGACAGATCGCTGCGCAGCGTGTTCTCACCATAGAACTGGTGGAAGGCCCGCCCGACCGGTGACTTGGTGAAAGCCACGCCGCCGGCATGGCCCGGCGTATGCCAGGAATAGTTCGACTCGGCCGCGTGGTGGATCAGCGCCTTGAAGAACGGCGGCAGCAGGTTCTGCATGTAGTCTTCGGCCGCACGCATCACCTGCCGCGAGATGAAGCTCTTGGTGTCTTCGAACAGGAAGATGAAGCCGTGGATGTACTTGAGCAGCTTGCTCGGCACCTTCTCGATGGTACGGCGCTCGCCATACAGGAACACCGGCAGGTTGGCCCGGCGCGCACTCTGCTCGCGCAGGAAGGCGGTCAGGCGCTGGAACTCGCCATCGACCTCCTCGCTGCCGTCGATCGAGATCAGCACCGCCGAAGCGGCCACATAGGTACGGGCGCCGGCACGGGCATCGTCCAGGTTCAGGCCGCACAGCACGCGCTGGTCATTGCTGCGCAGCTCTTCCACCAGCGCACGGATGAGGATGCCGCCGATGCGCGGCGAGTCGTAGTCACCGTCAATGACGATGACCGGATAATCCAGGGACTTGAAATACACGTTGATTCTCCTTGTCTAACTCAGGAACGCTGGGCGCCGGACGAAATTGCCGCCGCCTCGCGGGAACGCTGCCGCTGTTGGCGACGCTCCTCGCTGAAGAAGGGATAGAACACGGTGATGAACAGCACGAACAGGAAGGCGTACTGCACGATCGTTCCCGACGAGCCGTAGATCGCCCACAGGCAGTACACGACCGTCAGGCTGGTCAGGGTCCAGAACGCACCGGTGTGCACCAGCGTGTGCGACCGCTCCACCACGAAGTAGCAGGCCACGCACGAATAGATGTACGGCAGCAGCGTCAGCACGACCGCCGCCGAAGTGATCACGTCGAACTGGGCCGAGGCCGTCTTCGAGGTGGAGGTCACCAGYACCGCCAGGGTCATCAGYACGGCCACGATCAGCACGCCYTTGACCGGCACRTCRTCCTTGTTGGTCTTGCTGAAGATGCTCGGGAACAGGCCRTCATCGGAGGCCGCCTTGGCRCTCTGCGCGGTCAGCAGGATCCAGCCGCCCAGCGAGCCGGCGGCGCCGATGAAGGCGCACAGGCTGACCAGCGCACCACCCCAGCCCCCGACGGCCTTGGCCGCCGCCAGCGCGAACGGCGCGTCAGACACCTGCAGCTCGCCATTGGGCACCATGCCCATGATCACCGACGAGCTGGCGATGTAGGCGATGGCGGCCAGGAACACACCGGCCAGGGTGGCGCGGGCCACGTTCTTCTCCGGGTTTTCAACCACGCCGGCCGTGACCGAGGCCGACTCGACGCCGATGAAGGCCCACAGGGTCAGTGCCGCAGCACTGGAGATCGCACCGAAGTTCGACTCGCCGGAGACGTTGTAGGCCCCCTTGAAGATATCGGCATCGAAGAAGAACCAGCCGAAGATGGCGATACCCAGGATCGGCACCAGCGCGAAGCTGGTGGTGACCGTCTGCACGCGGCTGACGAACGCCGGTCCGATCATGTTGGCAAAGCTCAGCGCCCACACCAGGATCAGCACCGCGATGCAGCGCACCAGCGGCTCGGACAGGATCGGGAAGAAGTAGCTGAAGTAGCCCACCGCCGCGATGGGAATGGCAACGTTGCCGATCCAGTTGGCGAACCAGTAGATGGTGTTGGTCTGGAAGCCCATGTAGGGACCGAACCAATCGCGTGCATACGCATACGGGCCACCCGCTTTGGGCGCCAGCTTGCCGAGCTTGGCGAACACGAASGCCAGCAGCAGCGCRCCGGCCGTGGTGATCAGCCASCCCCAKATCGAGGCGGTRCCGATCTTGGCCAGGCTGGAGGGCAGCAGGAACACCCCTGAGCCCATCATGTTGCCGGCGACGAGGAAGGTGGCTCCGACCACCCCGATTTTCTTTGCTTCTGCCATGACAATCTCCTGTACCTGGCATGGGCCCGGTGAACCCGGGCGTGGGGAATGGCTACGCTGGCGTGCTGCCGCTGGCGCTTACTTGATGAAGTTGTATTGCAGGCTGCCCTGCACCCGGACCGTGTCGCCGCGTGCTCCGCTCTGCTGCTGCAGGCGGCCGTACAGCAGTTCCATGCCCATCGTCCACGACGGTGCCGGGCTCCAGATCAGGTTGAACACGCCATAGCGGCTTTGCCGGAATGCATCGGTCGGCAGCGCCGCATTGCGCTCTAGGGTCAGCTGACCGTAGATCAGGTTCGAGCGCCACAGATCAGACCAGTAGTGGGTATAGCCGACGAAGCCACCGTGCAGGTCCAGCGCATCGATGCGTCCATCGGCACCTACCACGGCGTCAAGACCGGAACCGGTGAGATCGGCGGTATAGCGGCTCAGGCCGCGGCCGCCCAGCGCGCCGA
>NZ_JBFTNR010000478.1:0-4897 GCF_056665995.1 Stenotrophomonas sp. 05L44_2 | reverse complement strand
CGCCGACGTCGGTGGCCTGTGCAGACAGCGCGACCGCCACCAGCAGTTCGAACGGCGAGCTGTATTCCAGCTCGGTCTTCGGATGCGGATTGAGCTCGCGCAGGCGGGTGAACATTTCCACCACGTCGGCACGCGGCATCGTACCGCCGCGGCGCGCAGGWGCGCGCGCGGTCTTCTTCGCGGTCGCCATTACTGCTCCTTGCCGGCGGCGCGGGCCTTGGCCCGGGCGAGGATGGCGGCCGCGGCGGCAGGCAGGGCGGGTTTGACGTCCGGTGCCGGCGCGGGCGTCCGGCGCGCATCACGCTCGGCCTCGCGGCGGGCCAGGCGCACGGCGCGTGCGCGGAAGCGTTCGCGCGCCGCCCATGCACGCTGCAGTTGCAACTGCATCTGGCACAGGCGGTCGGGCAGGTCCGGATGATCGGGCAGCAGCCGCTCATCGCCAGCGCGCACGACGTAGTCCATCAGTCCAGCCTGCAGCGCACCATCGGGATCGTCTGCCTGGACCCGGGCGAACAGCAGCACGGGGTTGGGTCGGGATGCCATGGCGTCAGCGGTTCTGGAAGGCGGGGGGGCGGCGCTGCAGGAAGGCGCTGGTGCCTTCGCGCATGTCCTCGGTGGCAAACAGCAGGCCGAACTGCGCACTTTCGTATTCCAGGCCGGCTTCCAGGCTGCATTCRCCGCCCACGTGTACCGCGTCGAGCAGGCCACGCAGCGCCAGCGGCGCCGACTGTGCCAGCTGCCGGGCCAGGGCCTGCACGCGGGCATCGAGCTCGGCGGCGGGCACCACTTCGTTGACGATGCCCAGGGCCAGTGCGCGCGCGGCGTCGATCGGGGTGCCCAGCAGGCACAGTTCCAGCGTGGCCGCGCGACCACACAGGCGCAGCAGGCGCTGGCTGCCGCCGAAGCCGGGAATCAGGCCGAGATTGATCTCCGGCTGGCCGACCTTGGCCGAATCAGCGGCGATGCGCAGATGGCAGGCCATGGCCAGTTCCAGCCCGCCGCCCAGCGCAAATCCGTTCACCCGGGCGATCACCGGCTTGGGCATGCGTTCGATGCGGCGCATCAGGGCCTGGCCGAGCAGGGAGAAATCRCGTCCCTGAACCGCGCTCAAGGTGTTCATTTCCGCGATGTCGGCCCCGGCCACGAACGCCTTGGGGCCAGCCCCGGTCAGCACCACCACCCGTACCGCCGGGTCGGCGGCGGCGTCGCCAAACGCCTCGGCCAGCGCCTGCAGGGTGGCGGCATTGAGGGCGTTGAGCTTGTCCGGACGTTGCACGGTAATGGTGCGGACGGCGCCATCATCGCTGACGTCGACCGGGTGGGGAGCGGGGGCCTCGACCACGGGAAACTCCTGGAACGTTAAAAAAAAGTGAGATTGAACTCTGTAAACGCAGACAGGTCATAGCCTGCGTGGTGAGTAGCGGTTACACGTTGTGGCCGTTATCCTAACCCGTCGCCTCAGGGCGGCGCAGAACGTCCCTGAGTTACCACCCCTGGAGAACTGTTTGATGAAGTTGCGTTCTATCGCGGTCGCCGTCGCGGCCCTGGCCCTGACGGGCAATGCCTTCGCCCAGGACATCGCGTCCGAGAAGGGCAAGCTGAGCTACTACTTCGGTTACGACTACGGCAACAACCTGGCGGAGCTGACCGGTCGCGGTGAGCAGCTGGACATCAACTCGGTGGTGAAGGGCCTTCAGGACGCCTACGCCAAGAAGCAGCCGGCCATTACCGCCGAGCAGCTGAAGCCGGCCGTTGAAGCGTTCCAGAAGCGCGAGCAGGGCCGTGCCCAGGCCGCCAAGGCCGAGTACGAAAAGGCTGCTGCCGAAAACAAGACCAAGAGCGATCAGTTCATGGCGCAGAACAAGGCAAAGGCGGGCGTGCAGACCCTGCCGAGCGGCGTTCAGTACCGTGTGATCGAAGCCGGCAAGGGTGCCAAGCCGACCCAGGCCAGCACCGTGCAGCTGGAAGTGGCCGGTCCGTTCCCGTACGGCCAGCGCCCGACCGAAGCCCGCCCGGCCCAGCAGATTCCGTCGATCAAGGTCAGCGAAGTCGAAATGAAGGCCATGCGTGAGACCCTGCTGCAGATGCCGGCAGGCTCGAAGTGGGAAGTCTCGCTGCCGCCGGATCAGGCCTACGGCGCCGACCCGCGCACCCCGTTCCCGCCGAACGTGGCTGTGCAGTTCGAGATCAAGCTGATCAGCGTCAAGTAAGAAGAAACAGCGTCAACATCAACGCGCCGGTGAATCCACCGGCGCGTTTTTGTTTCTGCACCACGCTGCAGCTGTGCGGGGCCCATCCCAAATTCAGCCCATTCGCGCTACTGTTGACYGGTGCAAATAATGGAAGAAACGGCGCGTGCTGTCGCAAGCCCCTGCATCAACGTCTGCAAGCTGGATCGCAACCGGCTCTGCGCCGGGTGCGGGCGGCATATCGACGAAATCGCACGGTGGTCGTCGATGAGCGACAGCGAACGCGGCCACATCCTGCAGCGTGTGCTGCCCCTGCGCCAACAGCTGCAGCAGTCGCTGCGAGGGTCGTTGGCCGATCATGAGCGGCTGCTGCGCGCGCTGCATCCGCTGGCCGAACCGCCGGCAGGTGACGGCTGGAACCGCAGTGAACTGGATGACCTGCTGCCTCCGGGCCCACCGGTCGAGGCGGCGGTGTTGGCTGGCATCGTGCCGCGCGCCAACGGTGCGCAGGTGATCCTGACCCGGCGTACCGAAACCCTGCGGCAACATGGTGGCCAGGTTGGCTTCCCCGGTGGCCGTACCGAGCCCGATGATCGCGATGCGCTGGCTGCCGCACTGCGCGAAAGCCAGGAAGAAATCGCGTTGGCGCCGACACAGGTGCAGGCATTGGGATATCTCGATCCGTTCGTGACCATCACCGGCTACCGGGTGACCCCGGTGGTGGCAGTGATCGATCCGGATTTCGTGGCGGTCCCGCAGCCCAGCGAAGTGGCCGAGGTGTTCGAAGTGCCGCTGGACTATCTGATGGCCGCCGACAACCTGCGCCAGGTCGAAATCAACCATCGCGGCCGCGTCCGCCATGTCCTTGAATATGGCTGGCCCGGCCAGCGCATCTGGGGCGCCACCGCGGCCATCCTGTACAACCTGCGTCGCGCGCAGTGCATGCCGATCTCAACCGCGACCTGTCCGATCTGACGCGGGTGGGCCATGGCCGCCACCCGTTGCCCGACAGCGATGCGTTCGCCGCACGACTGGGGCAATGGGGCATCGGCACCGACACGCAGGTGGTGGTGTATGACGGCAGCGATGGCAGCATGGCCGCCGCGCGCCTGTGGTGGCTGCTGCGCCTGATCGGGCATGCGAACGTGGCCGTACTCGATGGCGGCATCGCCGCCTGGCAGGCCGCCGGCCAGCCGCTGGCGACCGGCAGCAGCCAGGTCATCGCGTTGCCCGCGTATCCGGGGCGCTTCGATGGCAGCCAGGTTGCCAGCGCGGACGAGATCGAATCACGCCTCAAGCATGCGCCGGGCTGGCTGGTCGATGCCCGCGCGGGCGAGCGGTTCCGCGGTGAGGTGGAGCCGCTGGACCCGGTCGCCGGCCATGTGCCGGGCGCGGTCAATCGCCCGTTCGCGTTGAACGTGCTGGACGGCCGCCTGCGCGATGCACAGGAACTGCGTGCCGAACTGCAGGGCGTGATCGGCAACCAGGACCCGCAACGCGTGGTGCTGATGTGCGGTTCGGGCGTGACCGCCTGCCACCTGCTGCTGGCGATGGAAAGCGCGGGCCTGTCCGGCGCACGCATCTACGCGGACTCATGGAGTGGCTGGGTCAGCGACAGCAGCCGCCCGGTCGCCACCGGCGCCTGAGCAAAGCGGGTTGGTCGATTTGACGTTCATCCACGCATGGCGTGGATCCACGTGTCGACCAAGGTCGACACCTACCAACAGCCGCGGGACCCACCCCGCCATCCCACCGAATGCCAGCTTTTGACGTTGACGTTGACGTTGCCTGTGCGGGTGCAGGGCGCAGCCCTGCCGGCGCTTACTCCAACCCCTGCAACGGCACCTTCGCCAGCACCCGCGCCCACGGGAACAACGGGCCCGGATCACGCTTGCGCGCCACGGTCACCGCCGGGTCATCACTGGCCGGCACCTGCTCCAGGTCCAACTGGTCATGTCCGGCAATCCGCCGCAGCGACGGGTAACGAGCCACCAGTGCCTGCAGCAACCGTTCCAGCGCCAGCAGCTGCGCTTCGGTGTACGGCTCGTCCATCGCCTGGTGGCGGCTGTCGAGCCAGTGCGGGTAGCGCCCCGAATTGACCAGTTCGATGCCCACGGTATCGGCATTCATGCCGCGCACGTGGTGGGCGATGCGCTCCGGCGCCACGTACTGCACCACGCTGCCGTCGCGGTCGATGTAGAAATGCCCGCTGTTGCCGGCGCCGCTGTCGTACAGCACGCGCTCGCCGTACTCCCGGGCGGTCGCCAGGTCGGGCAGTTCGGTGCAGTGGATCACCACCATTGCCAGGCTGGATGGATCGCGCAGTGGCAGGCGGTCGTGGTAGGGCAACGGCTGCAGCTGCAGGCCGGGCAGGAGCGGTTTGGGCATGCGGCGATGCTAGCATTGCCGGATGAAACTGCCTTCCCTTCTGCTGTCGATCCGCTCCGTGGGAGCGCACGCATGAGCCGCGGTCACTGCATCCTGTCCCACGGCTTCGAGAGCGGCCCGGAGGCGACCAAGGTCACCGCGCTGGCCGAAGTCGCCGAGCGACTGGGCTGGACCCATGAGCGCCCCGATTACACCGACCTGGACGCGATGAGCCAGGTCAGCCGCGTTGGCGATGTGCGCACCCGCCTGCAACGCCTGATCGAGCGCACGGCCGCTGCCGCTGCGCAGGGGCCGGTGGTGCTGGCCGGCTCCAGCCTGGG
>NZ_JBFTNR010000477.1:0-3347 GCF_056665995.1 Stenotrophomonas sp. 05L44_2 | reverse complement strand
GCCTGACCAGCTACGGCGGCATCGACGCCGAAGCGACCGCGCGCACCCGCGCAGCTGCCGAGCGTTACACCTTCAGCCAGCGCCAGGGCGATGGCCACGTGCTGGTGAATGTCGGTCAGGCCAACGAGCGCCACTCGGTGATCGGCAGCGTGGTCGATGTGGTGGGTGACCGCGTGGTGGAAGGCAAGCTGGTCACCAAGAGTTTCTGCGGCGGGCACCAGTACACCACCTGGTTCCGCATTGAGTTCGACCGCCCGTTCAAGGCGCATGGCACCTGGGGCGAGGGCGGCGGCCTGCCGGGCGCGCGCCACAGCATGGAAGGCGAGCAGAAGCCGAATGGCGCGTGGCTCAGCTTCGACCTGGCCAAGGGCCAGTCGGTCACCGCCGTCAGCGCGATTTCGCATGTGGATGCCGAAGGTGCGCGCACCAACCTGCGCGCCGAGGGCATGCAGGGCGGGGCGCTGCTGGGCTTCGAGCGCATGCGCGCGCTGTCGCAGCAATCGTGGCGTGAGCAGCTGGCACGCGTGCGCGTGCAGGGCGGCAATGGCGATGACCGCACCGTGTTCTACAGTGCGCTGTACCACGCGCTGCTGCAGCCGCTCACCGGCAGCGATGCCGACGGCCGTTACCGCGGCTACGACGATGGCATCCATCGCGCCGATGGCTGGACCTACTACGAGTACTTCTCGCTGTGGGATACCTACCGTGCACAGAACCAGTGGCTGGCACTGACGCGCCCGGATGTGGCGCGCGACATCGGCCGCAGCCTGCTGGCGATCGATGAGCAGGGCGGCTGGCTGCCGCGCTGGGRCTATGYCAACTTCGAGACCAACATCATGACCGGCGATCCGGTCACCCCCTTCATGGTCGACCTGTGGCGCTTCGGTGCGCTCAAGGGCCGCGAAGGGCAGGCATGGGATGCGCTGCGCCGCAATGCGTTCGGTACGCCGCCGCTGAACTCGCGTGCTGCCGGTCGCTCCGGCAACCCGACCTACCTGGACAAGGGCTACGTGGTCTACGACCGTGCGTTCCCGTCCAAGGGCATGGATGTCGATCCCCACCATGGTGGTTCGGCAACGCTGGAGTACGCACTGGCCGACTGCGCGCTTTCGCAGATGGCCGATGGGCTCGGCCATGCCCAGGATGCGGCGGTCCTGCGTGAGCGCGGCCGCAACTGGCGCAAGGTATGGGACCCGCAGGTGCGCGACGCCGAGACCGGCTTCACCGGCTTCCCGCGCCCGCGTACCGAAGATGGCCAGTGGTACACACCGGCCGATGGCCATTACAGCCCGCGCTCGCATCACGGTTTCCATGAAGGCACGGCGTGGCAGTACCAGTGGCTGGCGCAGCAGGACGTGCCGGGCCTGGTCGAAGCGATGGACGGCCGCGAACAGGCCGGCCGCCGCCTGGATGCTTTCTTCGCCATGGACGCTCTGCAGGCCGACCCCCTCAATGCCGCCCGCAAGGAGTGGGTGGTCGGGCCGTACAGCTATTACAACCAGTTCCGCTACAACCCCAACAACGAGCCCGACCTGCATTCGCCGTGGCTGTACACGCTGATCGGCCAGCCGTGGAAGACCGCAGCGGTGGTGCGTGCAGCGCAGCAGCTGTTCACCAATGCACCCAACGGCGTGACCGGCAACGATGACCTCGGCACGATGTCGGCCTGGTACCTGTTCAGTGCGATCGGCGTGTACCCGGCGGTGCCGGGCAGCGGCGAGTTCCTGCTGCATACGCCGCGCTTTGCCAAGGTCGAGGTCGAGCTGGGCAATGGCCGCACCCTGCGTATCGAGGCACCTGGCGCCGATGGCCGCCGCCTGCAGTACGTGCAGGGCGTGCAGGTCGACGGCCAGGCACATGCCCCGGTATGGCTGGGCTGGAGCCAGCTGCAGCAGGGCCCGAAGCTGCGCTTCGCGCTGGACGGGCGGGCGCCGACCGAGGGCTGGGGCACGGCGGTCAAGGACCTGCCGGTGTCCTGGTGCGCGGCACCGGGCAGCCAGCTGCACTGAGCCGGGCTGTGCCGTTCGAGGCAACCCAGCGAACGGCACGGCACGACAGGGCCGCGATCCATTAGGCTTGAGCATCCATCGGAGTGCGGGAAGACGATGAACGACAACAGCGACAGTTCCAGCAAGCGTTCCGGCAAGGCGGTGACGGTGACCGACATCGCCCGTGCCATCGGCGTTTCGCGCGCGACCGTGTCGCTGGTGCTGCGCGGCAGCCCGCTGGTCAACGTCGATACCCGCGCCCGGGTCGAGGCTGAGCTGCGCCGCCAGCGTTACGTCTATAACCGCGCTGCAGCGAACCTGCGGCGGCGCACGTCCTCCAGCATCGCCCTGGTCATCAACGAYCTGTCCAACCCGTTCTTCGCCGAATTCGCCTCCGGKGTGGACGARGCRCTSGGCGGSMRSGGCTWCGTGACCCTGCTYGGCAGYACCGGCGARTCGCCSGAGCGGCAGCAGGCGGTGCTGTCGACATTGATGGAACACACGCCTGCGGGCCTGATCCTGTCGCCGGCCGAAGGCAGCGATGCCACGCTGCTGCGGCAGGTGCTGGGCGCCAACGCCAACGTACTGCTGTTCAACCGCGAACTGGAGGGCGCCGACTGGGACTTCCTGACCCTGGACAACCAGCATGGCGCCTACCTGGCCACCCGCCACCTGATCGAGCGCGGCCATCGCCAGATTGCGTTCTTCGGCGGCCACGCGGCATCGAGTTCCTGCCACCAGCGTCGTGCCGGTTTCCAGCAGGCCCTGGCCGAGGCCGGGCTGGCATTGCCGCCGGGCTGGATGATCGAATCTGCACCCAACCGCCTGGAAGCGGCCGCGCGCACCGATGAACTGTTCGTCGACGGCCATCGGCCGAGCGCAGCGGTCTGCTACAACGACACCGTCGCGCTGGGCCTGATGCTGGGCCTGAACTCGCGCGGCATCCGTCCCGGCGGTGACTTCGCGGTGACCGGCTTCGACGATATTTCCGAAGCGTCGGTTGCCGTGCCGCCGTTGACCACACTGACGGCCGACCCGCGCGAACGCGGGCGGCAGGCGGCCTCGCTGCTGCTGCAGCGGCTGGAGGAACCGGACGCGCCACCACGGCGCACGGTCGCCCCGGTACAGTTGCGAATCCGCGAAAGCAGCGCCGCACGTCCGAATTGAATTGATGCTTCGCTCCTGAACTGATTGCACCCTTCCACGCACCAACGACCTTTCGCGCATCGAGGCGCGTACTGCATGCCGATCTCCGCAACGCCCCGCCCATCGGGTTCCCCGGGCAACCAGCCTGCCGTCACCAACGGCAAGGCGCTGGCCGTGGTCACCACCATCTTCTTCATGTGGGGCTTCCTGACC
>NZ_JBFTNR010000476.1:0-6086 GCF_056665995.1 Stenotrophomonas sp. 05L44_2 | reverse complement strand
GACCACCACGAACACCACGTCCAGGTTCTGCTTCTCGTGCTCCATGAAGTAACGGCTGATCTGCTCGCCCAGCGCCTCGGTGCGCGCCATCGGCGTGCCTTCAGGCGTGGAGAACTGGAAGGTCACCTGGCCCTGGTCCTCCACCGGCAGGAAGCCGGTGGGCATGCGCGCGTACAAGGCGATCATGGCGATCACCAGCAACAGGTAGAACGCCATCCAGCGCCGCGGACGTGACACCACGCCACCGAGCTTGCCCTGGTAGGCCGACTGGCTGCGTTCGACGCCACGGTTGAACGCGGCGAAGAAGCGCCCCGGTGGCTTCTGCGCCGACGAGGGCTTGAGCAGGGTCGCGCACAGCGCCGGTGTCAGGGTCAGCGCGACCAGCGCCGACAACGCCATGGCCGATGCAATCGTGATCGAGAACTGCCGGTAGATGATGCCCGTGGAACCGCCGAACAGCGCCATCGGCAGGAACACCGCACCGAGCACCACGGTGATGCCGATCAGCGCACCGGTGATCTCGCCCATCGACTTCTCGGTTGCCTCGCGTGGCGGCAGATGCTCTTCGTGGATGATGCGTTCCACGTTCTCCACCACCACGATCGCATCATCGACCAGCAGGCCGATGGCCAGCACCATCGCAAACAGCGTCAGGGTGTTGATGGTGAAACCGGCCAACGCGAGGACGCCGAAGGTACCCAGCAGCACCACCGGCACCGTGATCGCAGGAATCAGGGTGGCGCGCAGGTTCTGCAGGAACAGGAACATCACCACCACGACCAGTACGATCGCCTCGATCAGGGTGTGGATGACCCCTTCGATGGAGACCCGTACGAACGGCGTGCTGTCGCGTGGATAGGCCACCTGCAGCCCGGGCGGGAACGTAGGCCGCAGCCGTTCAAGCTCGGCGCGTACTGCATCGGCAGTGGCCAGCGCGTTGGCGCCGGAGGCCAGGGTCACCGAGAAACCCGCAGCCGGATAGCCGTTGAGGAAGCTGCTGGTCTGGTAATTCTCCGCGCCSATCTCGACCCGCGCCACGTCGCCCAGGTGCACCGCCGCGCCGCTGGGCAGCGTGCGCAGGATGATCGCGCGGAACTGTTCCGGAGTCTGCAGGCGCGACTGCGCGGTGACGGTGGCRTTGAGGCTCTGCGTCGCACTGGACGGCAACGCCCCCAGCTCGCCGGCAGTGACCTGGGTGTTCTGTGCCTGGATCGCGCTGCGCACATCCGACGGCATCAGGTCGTAGGCACGCAGCTTGTGCGGATCCAGCCACACCCGCATCGCATAGGCCGAACCGAACACATTGATCTCGCCGACGCCAGCAATGCGGCTGATCGGATCCTGCACGTTGCTGACCAGGAAATCGGAAACGTCCACTCGCTCCATGCGCCGGCTGGTGTCGTACAGCGAAACCACCATCAGCGAGTCGCCCTGCGACTTGGCCACGGTCACGCCCTGCTGCTGCACTTCCTGCGGCAGGCGGTTGATGGCCTGGTTGACGCTGTTCTGCACCTGTACCTGGGCGATATCGGGGTTGGCGCTCTGGTCGAAGGTGACCGTGATCCGCGCCTGTCCCGAAGACGAACTGGTGGAGGAAAAATACAGCAGGTGGTCGATGCCCTTGATCTGCTGCTCGATCACCTGGGTGACGCTGTCTTCCACCGTCTGTGCAGACGCGCCGGTGTAGTTGGCGGTGATGTTGACCTGCGGCGGTGCGATGTCCGGGTACTGCTCGACCGGCAGCTGGGTCACCGCAATCGTGCCGAACGCCATGATGCAGATCGCCAGTACCCAGGCGAATACGGGGCGGTGGATGAAGAAGCGCGGCAGCATGCGCTCAGTCCTTTCCGGCCGGCGCAGCCACGGGCGCCGTCTTCATCCGCACCAGCATGCCGTCGGCAAGGCCCTGCGCCCCCGCCACCACCACCTGCTCGCCAGCACTGATGCCATCAAGCACCAGCCACTGGTTGCCGACCGCGCGGGCGGTGCGGAAGGTGCGCAGCCGCGCCTTGCCCTCCTTGTCGACCAGCCACGCCTGCGCCTCGCCCTTGGCACTGCGGTCCAYCGCCGACTGCGGTACCAGCAACGCCTGCTGCTGCGTGCCCTGGCCTACCTGCGCGCGCACGTACATGCCCGGCAACAGCTGTCCCTCGGGGTTGGGGAACTGCGCGCGCAGGGTGATGCTGCCGGTCTCCTGCTGCACATCGATGTCGGCAAATTCCAGCGTGCCCGGCAGCGGGTAGTCGGTGCCATCTGACAGGCGCAGCCGCACCGGCGCGCTGTTGGCCTGCACGCCCCCCTCGGCAATGGCGYGACGCAGCGCCAGGTACTCGTTGCTGGACTGGGTGATGTCCACGTTCATCGGGTCGACCTGCTGGATCCGCGCCAGCGGATCGGCCTGGGCGGATGTCACCAGCGCCCCCGGGGTGAACAGCGCGCGCCCGATGCGACCGGCAATCGGTGCGGTGACCGTGGCAAAACCGAGCCGCGTACTGGCGGTATCGCGCGCTGCCTGCGCAGCCTGCACGGCCGCAGCCGCCTGCTGGCCACTGGCGATGGCATCGTCCACGTCCTGGCGCGCGGCCAGCTGGTCCTTGCCCAGCGCCTGCATCCGCTGCGCCCGCAGGCGAGCGGTCACGGCGGCCGCTTCGGCGGTCTTCAGATTGGCCTGCGCCTCGTTCAGGGCGGCCTGGTACAGCGCCGGCTCGATCTGGAACAGGGGCTGCCCGGCCTTCAGCAGGTTCCACGCGCGGGGGGAGCGTTCGGCGCCGAATATAGAAGACAGCGCGCTGCAATCCAGCGAAAAACGCATGAAACATTTTTCATTTGCAGTGCACACCCGTGGTTGCGAGGATGCGCAGGTCCCAATCTGCAAAGTGGCCCATGCCGCGCGTACTCACCATCGAGGACGACCTTGTCACCGCGGAGGAAATCGCCACCGAGCTGCGCAGCCACGGCTTCGAGGTGGATCTGGCCAGCGACGGCAGCAGTGGCCTGGCGCTGGCACGTTCAGGCGACTACGCGGTGATCACCCTGGACCGCATGCTGCCCTGCATCGACGGGCTGGCCCTGGTCACCACGCTGCGCCATGAAGGCATCGCCACGCCGGTGTTGATGATCAGTGCGCTGTCGGACGTGGATGAACGCGTGCGTGGCCTGCGTGCAGGTGGCGACGACTACCTGACCAAGCCGTTCGCCTCCGATGAAATGGCCGCCCGCGTGGAAGTGCTGATCCGGCGCCAGGGCCAGGCCGCTGCCAGCGACAAGGTGCTGCGCGCCGGCGACCTGGAACTGGACCTGATGAGCCGCTCGGTACGCCGTGGCGGCCAGGAGATCAACCTGCTGCCGACCGAGTTCAAGCTGCTGGAATTCCTGGTCCGCAATGCCGGCCAGGTGGTCACCCGCACCATGTTGTTCCAGGAAGTCTGGGGCTACCACTTCGATCCGGGCACCAACCTGATCGACGTGCATATCGGCCGGGTGCGCAAACGCATCGAACAACCCGGCCGGCCGCAGCCGATCTTGACCGTACGTGGAACCGGTTATGTCTTCGACGCGCAGTCCTGACCATTGGCGCTCATCCAGCAGCCGCCTGCTGGGCCTGTACTGCATCCTGTTCGTGGCCTGGTCCAGCCTGCTGCTGGGCGTGATGTACTGGCGCATCTCGGACTACCTGAACGACCTGACCGAATCGGGCCTGCAGCAGCGCGCCCATCTGTTCATGAGTTTCGACGGCCCGGCGCTGGATGACGCGCTGCGCGACAGCCAGCGCTTCGACCTGCACCAGGTGTATACGTACGGGCTGTTCGACAAGGCCGGCGTGGCGATGGCGGGCCCGCTGACGGCCATCCCCGAAGGACTGCCGCTGGATGGCAACTCGCATCAGGTAGCGGGTTGGACGCTGGTCGATGGCCGCCACGAGAGCGGTGGCAGCGCGCTCGGCGTGGTGACCCGGGATGGCCGGACACTGGTGTTCGTGCGCCAGAACGGCAAGCTGATGGCGGTCAACAGCATCATCCTCGATGCACTGCTGTGGGGTGTGTCACTGACCGTCATCCCCGGGCTGGTGGGCTGGCATCTGCTGCGCCGGCGCCCATTGAAGCGGATCCAGCAGATCGAAGCGGCCACCAACCGCATCATTGCCGGCGACCTCGGGCAACGCCTGCCGGTATCCAACCGACGCGATGAGATCGATCGGCTGTCGAGCATCGTCAATGCCATGCTGGAACGCATCGAACAGCTGATGACCGAGGTCAAAGGCGTGTGCGACAGCATCGCGCATGACCTGCGCACACCGCTCACGCGCCTGCGTGCACACCTCTACCGCATGCGGGTTGGCCTGGGCGAGCACGACCCGCATGCGGACCCGCTGGACAAGGCGCTGGCGGAGACCGACATGCTGATGGCGCGCTTCGCCGCCCTGCTGCGCGTGTCCGAGCTGGAAAGCCACCAGCGCCGTTCGGCCTTCGACGAGGTCGACATCGCCGACCTGCTGCAGGAACTGCACCAGTTCTACCTGCCGTTGGCCGAAGAGAAGCAACAGGATCTGCAGCTGCAGGTGGCGCCGCAGATCGGCATGCTGCGCGGCGACCGCGAACTGCTGTTCGAAGCGGTGGCCAACCTGCTGTCCAACGCGCTGCAGTTCACGCCTGCGCACGGACGCATCCTGCTGCGCGCGATGGACGACCACGGCGCGCCCCGGATCGATGTGATCGACAACGGGCCGGGCATCCCGCCGCAGGACCGCACCTTGATCTACCAGCGCTTCTTCCGCGGCAGCAGCAGTGCCGGGCAAGGGCCCGGCTTTGGCTTGGGGCTGTCGATCGTGGCCGCCATTGCCGGGCTGCACGGCTTCCGTGTCCGCGCCGGCAGCGCGCCCGGCGGCGGCGCCTGGATGAGCATCCGCGGCGCCGCAGACGGCCTGCCCTGAAGCCGGGCTCATCACCGGCAAGTGCATTTGGGAATCATTTGTATTTGGAAGCGGGCATCCGGATAATCCGCCGTCACCGCCCTTCCCGGATTCCCCACGATGCCTGCCCTGCCGTCGCGCCGCCCGCTGCTGTACACGCTGTTCCTGCCCACCCTGCTGGCGTCGGCCATCGCCCAAGCCCAGGACGGCACTGCGGCCCGGACCCTGGACAAGGTGACCGTGGTGGCCGAGCGCGCCAGCACCGCGACCAAGACCGACACCGCCCTGACCGAGACGCCGCAGGCGATCAGCGTGGTCACCCAGCAGCTGTTCACCGATCGCGGCGCACACAACCTGCAGGAAGTGCTGCGCTACAGCGCCGGTGTCACCGCCGACGCCTGGGGCCTGGACACCCGCAATGACGCCAGTTCGGTACGTGGCCTGGACCCGGTGCAGTACCAGGATGGCCTGCGCCGCAGCTACGGCTTCAGCCCGCTGGCACGCCCGGAGGTATACGGCCTGGAACGGGTGGAAGTGCTGCGCGGCCCGTCATCGGTGCTGTACGGAGCGGGCGCCACCGGCGGCATCATCAACGCCATGAGCAAGCGCCCGAGCTTCGGCGCCGCCAGCGGTGAGGTCGGCCTGCAGCTGGGCAGCTTCGATCGTCGGCAGCTGCAGGGCGACATCGGTGGTGCGCTGAATGACGACGGCACGGTTGCCGGGCGTTTGGTCGGTCTGGTCCGCGAATCGAACATGCAGACCGATGTCCTCAAGGACGACCGCGTGTATCTGGCACCCTCGATCAGCTGGCGCGGTGAACGCAGTACGCTGACCCTGCTGGCCAGCTACCAGCACGACAAGACCGGCTCCAGCCAGCAGTTCCTGCCGCTGGCCGCCACCCTGCACGCAGCGCCCGGTCGCCGTCTGGATCCGACCACCTTCATCGGCGATGCCGGTTTCGACCGCATCGATTCGCGCGTATACAGCCTGACCGCCCTGTTCGATCATCGCTTCAACGATGCGGTCAGCCTGCGCTCGGCGGTGCGCTACATCGACGGCAAGACCACCCTGCAGCAGTTGTATGTGGACAGCTACAGCAACCCGGAAAACCCCTTCATCGATGCCGACCGGCGCGTGGTCAACCGCACCGCCTACGGCACGCAGCCGGACATCCAGG
>NZ_JBFTNR010000475.1:0-3375 GCF_056665995.1 Stenotrophomonas sp. 05L44_2 | reverse complement strand
GGCGTGAGCCGCATGGATGCGGCGACCGAGCTTACATGGACGTACTTGCAGCGTCCCCCGCAACCGGACCCACCCCGCCATCCCACAGGAAACCAGCTTCTGCTGTTGCTTCGGCCGTTGCCGTTGCCGTTGCTGTTGCCTCTGCGGGTGCAGGGCACAGCCCTGCCGATAACCCCCATTGAGCATTCCGCGCAGTGCTTTGAGCGCCGCACGCACGCGCAACACGGCACGCTGTGCGCAACGGGCCTGCCCATCACTCACCGAGAAGAACCGCCATGACCCTGCGTCATCTGCCATTGCACGCCGCCCTCCTGCTGGCCCTGTCCTCCCTGCCGCTGGCCGCGCTGGCCGAGGCCACCTCGCCCGCCCCCACCCAGCAGGTGCCGGGCGTGCATCACCAGCGCATCGGTGCGCTGCAGGTCACGGCCCTGTTCGACGGCGTGGTTGCGCTCGGCCGGCAGGAAGTGGTCGACGTGCCGCCAACGCTGGTCAGCCGCCTGCTCGAAGGCCGCTATGTGCCCGAAGACAAGAAGGGCCTGCAGACCGCGATCAACGCCTTCCTGGTGCGCCAGGGCAAGCACCTGACCCTGGTCGATGCCGGCACCGCGCAGTGCTTCGGCCCTGACCAGGGCCAGGTGCTGGGCAACCTGCGTGCGGCCGGCGTAGACCCGGCCGAGATCGATGAAGTGCTGCTGACCCATGCCCATCCCGATCATCTGTGCGGGATCCTCGATGCACAGGGCAAGCCGGCCTATCCGAATGCGACGGTGTGGCTGTCCAAGGCCGATGCCCGCTACTGGCTCGACCCGGCCAGCGAAGCCACGGCACCGCAGGGCGTGCGCTTTGCCTTCGCGCTGGCACGCAACGCGATCGCGCCGTACCAGGCCGCCGGTCGCCTGCACACCTTCCAGCCTGGCGACGCCCTGCCGGGGCAGGCGGTGGCGATGGATACCCACGGCCACACGCCGGGGCATGTGTCCTACCGATTCGACAGCCAGGGCCAGTCACTGCTGGTGTGGGGCGATGTGCTGCATTTCCATGCGGTGCAGTTCGCACACCCGGAAGCGGCATTCGAGGCCGATTCGGATCGCAAGGCGGCTACGGCCAGCCGTCGCAGCCTGTTGCAGGAAGCCACCGCCAAGGGCTGGTGGGTTGCTGGCGCGCACCTGCCCTTCCCCGGCCTGGGGCACGTGCGCAGCGAAGGCAAGGCCTATGCATGGGTACCGGCGGAATATTCGCCACTGAAATGATGTGCCGCCGGGCATGGCCCGGCGCTACCGCATCGCGGTGACGGAAAACATCAGGGTAGCGCCGGGCCATGCCCGGCGAGCGCAGCGGAGCGCCTTATTCCAGCCCCAGCCAGCCGCCGATGATGCCGCGGGCTTCATCCACGCCGGTACGGGCCGAGCCGGAGAACACCTGCACACTCACCGTATCGCCGAACGACGAATGCAGTTCCTTGCGTACCTTCTGCAGGGTCTGCATCTGCTGGCTGCGGCTGAGCTTGTCGGCCTTGGTCAGCAGCGCATGCGCCGGCAGGCCACGCTGCACGGCGTAGGCCAGCATCTGCCGGTCGTAGTCCTTCAGCGGATGACGGATGTCCATCACCACCACCAGCCCCTTCAAGGCCTCGCGGGTGCGGAAGTAGCGGTCGATGAAGGCCTGCCAGTGCGCCTGCAGGTCCAGCGGCACCTTGGCGTAGCCGTAACCGGGCAGATCGACCAGATGGGCGTCCGGGGTAACCTGGAAGAACACCAGCTGCTGGGTCCGGCCAGGCGTCTTGGAGACCCGAGCCAGGCTGTTCTGGCGGGTCAGCGCATTGAGCGCGCTGGACTTGCCGGCGTTGGAGCGACCTGCAAAGGCCACTTCAGAACCTTCATCGGGCGGCAGCTGCCCCATGTTGTGGGCAGAGAGGTGGTATTGGGCGCGTTCGATGAGCAATGACATGCGCATAGGATCGCATGTTGCGGCGCCGCGCGCCCGGCCCGGGGCCTTCCAGCGGGAAAATGCTGCACTGCTGCGTTGACCGTGCAAGGAAACGGCGTTGATAATCCGGGCGATGCCGGCCGCCGCCGCCCGGCCGGTCCATACGGAGCTTCAGCATGCGCCACGCTCGCGTTCTTGCCGTATCCGCCCTTGCTACTGCCGTTGTTGCCGCTGCTGCCTTTGCGCAGACCACGCTGACCCCGCTGCCCGACAACGGCCCGATCAAGACCGCCTCGCTCGAGGTGGATTTCAGCAAGACCACCTGGGGCGACGCCAAGGCCGGCCAGACCAAGGCCACCGCGTGTGCCGCCTGCCATGGTGCCGATGGCAATTCCACGGTGGAGATGTATCCCAGCATCGCCGGCCAGAGCGAGCGCTACGTCGCCCAGCAGATGGCCCTGATCGCCAATGGCCAGCGCAGTTCCGGCGCCGCCGTGGCGATGGTGCCSTTCGTGCAGRACCTCACCCCGCAGGACATGCGCGACATCGGCGCGTTCTTCGCCACGCAGAAGGCCARCGCCGGCATCGCCGACGACACGCCGGTGGCCGAGGGCCCGTACAAGGGCATGAAGTTCTACCAGATCGGCCAGCAGCTTTACCGCGGCGGCGATGCCCAGCGCGGGCTGCCGGCCTGCATGGCCTGTCACGGCCCCAGCGGCGCCGGCAACCCCGGCCCGGCCTACCCGCACATCGGCGGCCAGCACGCCAGCTATGTCGCCCGGCGCCTGCAGGAGTACCAGGCCGGACAGACCAACGAGACCGACAAGGCGCACTTCCAGATCATGGCCACGGTGGCGCAGAAGCTGACCGAGCAGGAGGTGCAGGCCCTTTCCAGCTACCTGCAGGGCCTGCACAACAAGGCCGACGATCTCGCCGCCGAAGGCGCTTCGACGCGACCGGCTGCCGCCCCCTGACCGCCACTGGTCGGCGCCGGTCGCCACGACGGCCCGTCGCTGCGGTATGTTTCCTTCACGCCGGCGGCTGCGCCGGCGTTGTCATTTTCAACGGAGATGCGTGTCGATGAGGTTGATTCCCCGCCTTCTGCTGTCCCTGCTGGTGCTGCTGCCGTTGGCGGCCTGCGCCGCCACCCCCGCCAACGCCCCGCTGGTCGAAGGCAAAGACTACGAGCGCATCGCCCAGCCTGGCCCGTTCCAGCCGCTGGCCGGCAAGATCGAGGTGGTCGAGGTGTTCGGCTACACCTGCCCGCACTGCGCCCATTTCGAACCGCAGCTGGCCGCCTGGGCCGCCAAGCTGCCGGCCGACGTGCGCTTCACCCCGGTCCCGGCCGCCTTCGGCGGTGCCTGGGATGCCTGGGCACTGGCCTACTACGCCGCCGACGAAGTGGGCGTGGCCAAGCGCAGCCACGCCGCTGTGTTCAAGGCCCTGCAC
>NZ_JBFTNR010000474.1:0-3376 GCF_056665995.1 Stenotrophomonas sp. 05L44_2 | reverse complement strand
GTGAGACGAAGATCGGTGGCAAGTCGTTCCTGCAAACCCTGGAACCGCGCCTGTTCTACCTGCGCACGCCCTACCGCAACCAGGACGAGCTGCCGATCTTCGATACCCGCGACTTCACCTTCAGCTGGGGCCAGCTGTTCCGCGATTCGCGCTATACCGGCGCCGATCGCCAGAACGACGCCAACCAGCTGACTCTGGCGCTGGGTACCCGCTTCATCGACCAGACCACCGGCAAGGAGCGTTTCTCGGCCTCCATCGGCCAGATCCAGTACTTCGACGAGTCGCGGGTGAGCGTGGTCCCCGGTGGCGCGCCGGTTGAAAAGGGCAAGTCGGCCTGGATCGCCGACGGCAACTACATGATCAACGACCGCTGGACCCTGGGCGCCACCTATCAGTGGGACCCCAAGTACAAGCGCGAGGATCTGGCCAGCGTGCGTGCCCGCTACCTGATGTCCAACGACGGCGTGGTCAACCTGACCTACCGCTACCGCATCAATTCCGGCGCCCCGGCCACCGCCAACAAGCATGACCGCACCCTGCTGGAACAGGCCGACCTGTCGTTCCTGTACCCGCTGAACGAGCGCTGGAGCCTGGTCGGCCGCTACTACTACTCGATCCAGGACAAGGAACCGCTGGAGATCATCGGTGGCGTACAGTGGGACAGCTGCTGCCTGGCCGTTCGCGCCGTGRCCCGCCGCTACGTGCGCAACCGCGAAGGCGAAATGAACAACTCCATCCAGCTCGAGTTCGTGCTCAAGGGCTTGAGCTCCCTCGGCCAGGACACGGACCGCACTTTGCGCCGTGCTATCCTCGGCTACAACCGCGACGACCTCTATCTCGTGCCGCCCAGCAACACCGGAGCGACCCGCGATGACTACGATCCGAATCAGATCCCATGACCAAGAGCTTCCCCGTTCTCCTCGCATCGCTTCTGGCGGTGTCCAGCGTGTCCGCCCCCCTGCAGGTTCTTGCGCAGGAGGCCCAGCCGTTGGATCGCATCGCTGCTGTCGTCGATGAGGACGTGATCCTGCAGAGCGAGCTCCAGCGTGCGATCGCCAACATCAAGGCGCAGTACGCCGGCCGCGAGGCCCAGCTGCCGCCCGATGACGTGCTCAGCCGCCAGGTGCTCGAGCGCTTGGTGCTGGTCAAGCTGCAGGTGGCCCGTGCCCAGGGCAGCGGCATCCGTGTCAGCGACCAGGAACTGACCCAGGCGATGAATGCCATCGCCCAGCAGAACGGCTCGACCCTGGATGCCCTGCGCCAGCGCCTGGCCAGTGACGGTATCGATTTCAACGATTTCCGCGCCTCGGTGCGTGACGAGATCACCGTGCAGCGCCTGCGCCAGAGCTTCGCGCAGAGCCGCATCAGCGTCAGCGAAGGCGAGGTCGATGCTGCCCTGAAGCAGCAGGCCGATGCCGGCAACCAGTTCCACCTCGCACACATCCTGGTCGCCCTGCCCGACGGTGCCAGCGCCGAGCAGATCGCCACCGGCCAGAAGAAGGCTGATGGCGTGAAGGCCCTGCTGGACAAGGGCGAACTGGACTTCAATGCGGCGGCCGTGCGCTATTCCGACAGCCCCAATGCACTGGAAGGCGGCGACCTCGGCTGGCGCACCCTGGATGAAATCCCGGCCGCGTTCGCACAGACGATGCAGCAGATGAAGCCCGGCGAAGTGGTCGGCCCGATCCGTGGCCCGAGCGGCTTCCAGCTGCTGAAGCTGGTGGAAGTGCGTGACGCCAGCGCGGCGGCAGGCACCCACACGGTCACCGAGTACCACGGCCGCCATATCCTGGTGCGCGTGGACGATGCCCAGTCCGACGCCGCCGCCAAGGCCAAGATCGACACCCTGCGTGCGCGTATTGCCGGCGGTGCCGACTTCCAGCAGGTGGCCAAGGAATCGTCCGAGGACACCAACAGCAAGGGCCAGGGCGGCGATCTGGGCTGGTTCCCGGCCGACGCGTTCGGCCCGGCCTTCGGCCAGCAGGTGGCAGGCATCCAGGACGGCGGCGTAAGCCAGCCGTTCCGCACCGATGCGGGCTGGCACATCGTGCAGCGCGTGGGCACCCGCCAGACCGACGTCGGCAGTGACAACCAGCGCGCCCAGGTCCGCGAGACCATCGGTCGCCGCAAGCTGGAAGACGAGTACAACCGCTTCCTGCAGGAGCTGCGTGGCGAAGCCTACGTCAGCTTCCGCAGCGGTGACCGGGCGGAAAATACCGCCACGCCTCCGCAGTCCTGAGCCATGCTCCCCGAGCTCGCTCTGGTACCGGGCGAGCCCGCCGGGATCGGCCCGGAACTGTGTGTCCGACTGGTCCAGCAGCCGCGCGATGATTGCCGGCTGCTGGCATTCGCCGATCCGGACACCCTGCGCGCGGCCGCAGCCGCGCTGGATCTGCCCCTGCAACTGCTGCCCGAGGACGCACACGCACGCGTCCCCGGCGATCTGCGCCTGCGCGCCGTCGCCAACAGCGCCCCCAGCCGTTTCGGCCATACCGACCCTGCCAATGCAGGTGCGGTGATCGGTGCCCTGCTCGGTGCGGGCCAGGCCTGCCTGTCCGGTGAACTGCACGGCGTGGTGACCGGCCCGGTGCACAAGGCGGTGATCAACCAGGGCGGCATCGCCTACAGCGGCACCACCGAACTGCTGGCCGACCAGGCCGGTGTGAAGGTGGTGATGATGCTGGCCAACGACATCGTCCGCGTTGCCCTGGCTACGACCCACCTGCCGCTGCGTGAGGTTGCCGATGCGATCACCGCGCCCGGCCTGGAACACACCCTGCGCACCGTGCATGCCGCGCTGCGCCGCGAGTTCGGCCTGCCCGCACCGCGCATCGCCGTGCTTGGCCTGAACCCGCACGCCGGCGAAGACGGTCACCTCGGTCGCGAGGAACTGGATCTGGTCATCCCGCTGCTGCAGCGCCTGCGCAGCGAGGGCATGGACCTGATCGGTCCGCTGCCGGCCGATACCGCGTTCCTGCCCGCCAAGCTGGCCGGCTTCGACACCGTGCTGGCCATGTACCACGACCAGGGCCTGCCGGTGCTGAAGTACTCCGGCTTCGAGCAGGCGGTGAACCTGACCCTGGGCCTGCCCTATCCGCGCGTGGCGGTGGACCACGGCACCGCGCTGGATCTTGCCGGCCGCGGCATTGCCGATCCTTCCAGCCTGCAGGCCGCCACAACGCTGTGTGCGCGGCTGGCGCGGCAACGTACACTGAGCACATGACTTCCCCGCATTCCCCCTCCGGCCCGGTGTTTTCCGCCCCGGCCAAGAAGCAGCTCGGCCAGCACTTCCTTGCCGACCGCTACTACATCGACAAGATCGTGATGGCGGTCAATCCCAAGGMCGGCGACCGSCTGGTCGAGATCGGCCCGGGCC
>NZ_JBFTNR010000473.1:0-3385 GCF_056665995.1 Stenotrophomonas sp. 05L44_2 | reverse complement strand
GCCCAGCAGGGTGTAGCGCACGCCATCGCGCTCGACGACGCGCACTGGCTGGCCGGCGAACAGATCGTCGCCGGTTTCGGGAAGGATTTCGGTCATGGAATCATTCATTGGAAGGAGCGGAATCGGCGCCATCGCCGAGCGCGCGCTGCATCTGTACGGTGTCCAGCCAGCGGCCGTGCTTGCGGCCGAGGCCACGGAACACGCCCACCAGCTGGAAACCGAAGCGTTCGTGCAGCTTGATGGAGGCCGTGTTGGTCGGCTCGCCGATCACCGCCACCATCTGTCGATGGCCGCGCGCGGTGCAGGCATCGATCAGTGCCTGCAGCAGGCTGGTGCCGACGCCACGGCCCTGGAAACGGGCATCGACGTAGACCGAGTTCTCAACGGTCCACTGGTAGGCGATGCGCGTGCGGTAGGTGTTGGCATACGCATAGCCGGCAACCTGGCCGTCGACCTCGGCCACCAGGTAGGGGAAGCCGCGGTCGATGATGTCGCGCATGCGGCGCAGCATCTCGGCCTGGTCGGGGATCTCGTACTCATAGGTGTTGACGAAGTCGGTCACTTCCACCGCGTAGATCGCGGTGATCGCAGCGATGTCGGCAGGGCCGGCATCACGGATGAGTACGGCCATGCGCGGGCTCCGGGTCAGTCGATGTAGCGCTTGAGCAGGTCGCCGTAGGCGTCGATGCGACGATCACGCAGGAACGGCCAGATGCGGCGCACGTGTTCGCTGCGCTGCAGGTCGACCTCGCACATCAGGATGGTCGCTTCGGTGCCGGCTTCGGCCAGGAACTCGCCCTGCGGGCCCAGCACGTGGCTGTTGCCCCAGAACTGGATGCCTGAGGCGCCCAGCGGCGAAGCCTCATGGCCGACGCGGTTGCAGCTGAGCACCGGCACGCCGTTGGCTACGGCATGGCCACGGTGGCTCAGTACCCAGGCGTCGCGCTGGCGGGTCTTCTCGTCCTGTGCATCGTCCGGGTCCCAGCCGATCGCGGTGGGGTACAGCAGCAGCTCAGCACCGGCCAGCGCCATCAGGCGCGCTGCTTCCGGGTACCACTGGTCCCAGCACACCAGCACGCCGAGGCGGCCGACCGAGGTGTCGATCGGCTTGAAGCCGATGTCGCCCGGGGTGAAGTAGAACTTCTCGTAGAAGCCCGGGTCATCCGGGATGTGCATCTTGCGGTACTTGCCCAGCAAGGTGCCGTCCTTCTCGAAGACCACGGCGGTGTTGTGGTACAGGCCGGCAGCGCGGCGCTCGAACAGCGAGCCGACCAGCACCACGCCATGCTTCTTGGCCAGCGCGCCCAGGCGCTCGGTGCTTGGTCCCGGAATCGGCTCGRCCAGGTCGAATTCATCGACCGATTCGTGCTGGCAGAAGTAGGGACCGTTGTGCAGTTCCTGCAGCAGCACCAGCTTCGCGCCCTGTGCCGCGGCGTCGGCAACACGCGCTTCGATCACCGCCAGGTTGGCGGCGGCATCACCGTGGTTGCGCTCCTGGATCAGGGCGACGGTAAGGGGGCTGCGCGAGTTCATGCGGGGCGATCCTGCGGGGGAAAACCCGCATGTTAACGCGGATGCGCCACGACAGCGTGTTGGCTGCTGAATGGTGCACGCAACCGGTAGCGCCGGGCCATGCCCGGCGGATTTTATCCCGCGCTCCGCGCTCGCCGGGCATGGCCCGGCGCTACCGCGTGGCTTATGCCTTCAACAGCCCGGCCGGCAGCTGCATGGTGATGCAGTGCAGGCTGCCGTTCTGCCAGATCAGCGAGCGGCACGGCACCTGCACGATCTCGCGGCCAGGGTGGGCCTGTGCCAGCACGTCGCGGGCCAGGTCATCGGCCGGGTCGCCATAGGCCGGCATCAGCACCGCGCCGTTGACGATCAGGTAATTGGCATACGAAGCAGCCAGGCGACGGCCTTCATCGATCACCGGCTGTGCCCACGGCAACGGGAACAGGCGGTACGGCTTTCCGTCAGCCGTGCGCAGTGCGGCCAGCTCGGCGCCCATCGCCTGCAGCTCGGCGTAATGCGAGTCGCTGGCGTCGTCGCAGGCCTGGTAGACGATGCTGTCGGCCGAGGCGAAGCGGGCGAGGGTGTCGATATGGGCGTCGGTGTCGTCGCCTTCCAGATAGCCATGATCCAGCCACAGCACGCGCTTCTGCTGCAGCCAGTCGGCCAGGTCGGCGCTCAGGCTGYCGCGGTCACGGTCGGGATGGCGCTCGTGCAGGCACTTCCAGGTGGTCAGCAGGGTGCCTTCGCCATCGGTCTCGATGCCGCCGCCCTCCAGCGCGAACGGAATGCTGCGCACCGTCGCGTCGTTGAACACGCCGGCCTGGTCGAGCGCGCCGACCAGCTGGTCATCCAGGGTGGCGTCGAACTTGCCGCCCCAGCCGGTGAAGCGGAAGTCCAGCAGCTGGAAGCTGCCGTCGGCACGGCGCAGGGTGATCGGGCCCGAATCACGCAGCCAGGTGTCGTCGTAGGCGGCGGTGGTGAAGTGGACCTTGTCCATGTCGATGCGGTTGGAGCGCAGCCGCATCTCGGCGTAGGTCTCCACGTCATCGTCGGCCACGCAGATCAGCACCGGCTGGAAGCGGGTGATCGCTGCAACCAGGGCGATGTAGGTCTCTTCCACCTGGCCCAGGCGGTCGGCCCAGTCGGTGTCGGCGGTGGGCCAGGCAATCAGGACGCCGCTCTGGGCTTCCCATTCGGCAGGAAAACGAAGGGTCTGGTTCATGGTCTCGCTACACGCGCCCGCCGGTGGCGGGCATGGGGGTCAACGGATCGGCGGCTTGGGGCCGATTTCGTTCGGATCCGCCTGGTTTGCCACCACGTCGATCACCTTCTGCTTCTCGAAGTAGACGGTGAACTGCGGGTACACCCAGCGGTGGATGGTCGGCCATTGCCGTTTCTGCCCGCCGCGCGGCTGCAGCTGTTCTGCCGGCGCGCCGAACTGCGACTGCACCTGCTGCATGCTCTGGCCGCGGACGGGCAGGGCGCCGGCCGGCTTTTCGCGGGCGCGGTCAACAAGCAGGGTATCGGCCATCGCCGGGGTGGCGGCAGCCAGGGTGGCCAGTACGGCCAGGGTGCACAGGTAACGCGTCATCTCGATCTACTCCCCAGTGGTCAAGAACAGCGATTACAGCAAAAACGGCAGGAAAAAACCGCATAAACAAAAAACCGCCCGAAGGCGGTTTTTTGCATCGGGTCGGCCCCGCGTGGGGCCAGCCGCGGTCACAAGGACCGTTGGGCTTAGCGCTGACGCGCCTTGAAACGCGGGTTCGACTTGCAGATGACGAAGATCTTGCCACGACGACGCACGACCTTGCAGTCACGGTGACGGGCCTTCGCCGACTTCAGGGAGGACAGAACTTTCATGGCATACCTC
>NZ_JBFTNR010000472.1:0-3392 GCF_056665995.1 Stenotrophomonas sp. 05L44_2 | reverse complement strand
GTTTTGTTTGAGCACTCGCCTGAATTCAATCCAAGCGAGATTGTTAATCTATTCTCTGGGGTGATGGCAGAGCATTTCGATGGGGCCATCCAGGGAAAGGCTGAAATCGCCGCTTATGTGCAGAATTGAGTGCTTTCCTCGGATGAGGACAGAGCTCGTCGATGCTCCAAGACGTGTGCAGTAGGGCAATTTCCATGTTAATCATTCGCCCGGCCTAACCTCCCGACAAGCCCACTCAGCCAACCCCCGGCAAGCCAGAAACAGCCCATCAACCACCCCCTCATCCAGATGCCGCTYTGGTTCCGCTGCCACCCGGCAGCGGTCGGCCGAGTGCAGCACCTCAAGCACCGTCAGCAGCCCTACCAACGCGCGCTCGGTTCTTGCCAGGCTCACGCGGCGGCCGGGTGACACATCGTTCTCCGGCCAGGGCAGCCCATCAGCCCCCTCGCATCCGCGCATGCGCTTGAGAATGCCCAAGAAGGTGCTCAGGTCCGGCAGTGGCGTGTCGTCGTTGATGGGCTCAACAGCGGCGTACGAGGAGAAGGTTTCGGATTCGCTCATGGCGTCGGTTTCCTTGGCTGTGCTTAACAGCGCCACCGCGTAGGCGGGGTGGCGGACGATGCGTGGCTGCAAACCGGATGAAGCGACGTCATAAGCCGGTGAGCCCGAGGACTCCCACGCACCGCCCGCCATAAAGGCCGACGGATTGCCCGCCGGCACCGGTTAAGGACGGTGCCGACGGGCAAGCGTAAACAACAGACGTCGCATTCTTCGGGTTTGCAGACCCGGCCACCCGTTGTCGGTGGCGCGCCATGGTGTTTACGCCGTCACTCCGAATGCAAATCAAAATTCGCGAAGAAATCGCGGAATTCGAGAGCGAATATCTATTGTTGCACGCGCCCTTCGTGCAGCACGCGACGCCACAAGACGCATTCGTGCAGATGCTCTACTGATTGCGAATCAAAGTGGCGCAATCGCCCATGCCGCAAGCGAATAGTGCGATGGCCTTCTTTGCAACAGTTCTTAGTCCGCATCGGGTGGCCACGCCGCCTGATTTGCCGCGTGGTCCGAAAATCGGTTCAAACCCGACATCGCAAGTAGGCATCGCATCCTTAGCCGACGCCGTCCTCAGCCACCGCCGCATGCCCCACCAGCAACTCAATCATCGCTCGTGCCGCCGCCGACTGGCGCCGATGCGGTGCATAGATCACCGAGAACGGTCGCGATCTCCCCCGCAGCTGCGGCAGCACCTCCACCAGCTGCCCACGCTGCAATCGCTCGCGCACGATGAACTCATAGCTCTGGCAGATGCCGATGCCCTGTTCGGCCAACGACACCACGCCCAGCACATCGTCGGATGTCTCGATGGACGAACGCGGCAGCCAGTCCACGTCGCGCCCGCCGTCGCGGAAGATCCACGGCGCCAACCGCCCGGTGCGCGGCATCACGAAGGGCAGGCACAGGTGCTGCTGCAGGTCGTCCAGCGTCTGCGGCGTGCTGCGGCGCTGCAGGTAGCCCGGCGCGGCCACCAGCAGCAGCGGCGCGTCTTCCAGCTTGCGCGCCACCAGCCCGCTGTCCGGCAGCTGGCCCAGGCGGACGGCCAGGTCGAAGCCTTCGGCCACCAGGTCCACGTTGCGGTTGGTGATGTTCAGTTCCACCTGCACCTGCGGGTACTGCTGCGCAAAGCGCRCCAGCACGGCCGGCAGCCGGTAGTGGCCATAGGTGGTGGGCACGCTCAGGCGCACGCGGCCGGCCAGCGCACCGTCCTGGGCCAATACGTCGCGCTCGGCGTCGTCCAGCAGGCCGAAGGCGGTACGCACCTGTTCCCGGTAGAGCCGCCCGGCGTCGGTCAGGCCCACGCGGCGGGTGGTCCGCTGCAGCAGCTGCCGGCCCAGCCGCGCTTCCAGGCGGGTGACCGCGCGGCTCAGCACCGAGGGCGTGGTGGACAGCGCGACCGCGCCAGCCGTGAACGAGCCGTGCTCGACCACCGCCAGGAACACCTCCACATCGCCCAGGTAGTCGAACTTGCGGCTCATTTTGCTCTCCGGGGAACAGATGTTTTGCGATGGGGCCAATTTATCGCCGCTGGGGCGATGAATAAAGTGGCCGCCATTCCCCAATAGGAGCTCCCCATGAACCTGATGACCCGGCTGGCCGCAGCGCTGGCCCTGACCCTGGCCGCCAGCGGCGCGCATGCTGCCAACGTGCTGGTGGTGCTGTCCGACGAAAACCACCTGGACCTGAAGGATGGCAAGGTGCTGTCCACCGGCTTCTATCTCAACGAGCTGATGCAGCCGGTCAAGCTGCTGCTGGACGCGGGCCACGAGGTGACCTTCGCCACGCCGCAGGGGCGGGCACCGACGGTGGATGCGTCCTCGGTGACGCCGGCGTACTTCGGCAACGACGCCGCGCAGCTGACGCTGCACAAGGACCTGCTGGAGAAGCTGGCGCTGACCTCGCCGACGGCTTCGCCGGTGGTCAGCCTGGCGCGCATCGAGCAGCAGGGTTACGCGCGTTTCGATGCGGTCTACATTCCCGGTGGCCACGCGCCGATGCAGGACCTGCTGAAGAGCCCGGCACTGGGCCGGCTGCTGGTCGACTTCCACCAGCGCAACAAGACCACCGCGCTGGTCTGCCACGGGCCGATCGCGCTGCTGTCCACGCTGCCGGATGCTGAGGGCTTCGTGGCGAAGCTGGAAGCGGGTGCGATGCCGGCCACGCCGAAGTGGATCTACAGCGGCTACCAGATGACGGTGATCAGCAACCAGGAAGAAGAGCAGGCCAAGCCGCTGCTGGGCGGCGGCGAGATGAAGTTCTACCCGCAGACCGCGTTGCAGCGGGCGGGTGCGAAATTCAGCAGCAATGCCACGCCGTGGACGGGGCATGTGGTGGTGGATCGTGAGCTGATTACCGGGCAGAACCCGGCTTCGGCGTTGGAGGTGGGGCAGCGGTTGGTTGAGCGGTTGAAGTAAGGCTGCCGGCTCAGCGCGCTTTTCGTTATGAAGGATCACGCGCGCATTGCGCGGGACATGCCCCGAATGACCTGTGAGCTGGAGGCGCTCAGGCCTCCATCTCCGCAGCCTGTTCAACTGCTGCGGCATGCTGGAGTCGGGCCCTGAAGTAGGCGGCAACCTGCGGATCGGTCGCGTAGACGTAGCACCCCTTCATTCCGCGGGTCATCAAGGTACGGTAAGTGTTCTTGATGATGGTATCGGCCAGTTCGGCAGCGTGGGAGGGATGGGACTGGGATAGCTTCACGTAACCCTTCATCGTCTTGTCGTGCCTATCGCGCGCTCGAGGTACGGTCATGAGGGCGCCGTCCTCCATGACGAGGTCCGGCCCGATGATCACGCCGATGTAGTCGACCTCCAACCCTTGGCAAGTATGGATGC
>NZ_JBFTNR010000471.1:0-3392 GCF_056665995.1 Stenotrophomonas sp. 05L44_2 | reverse complement strand
CGCCTGGAAACCCTTCACCGTGCGCAGCACGAAGCTGGAATTGGCATCGGCCACGCCACCTGCGTTGAGCAGCCTGTCCAGCAGGAAACGCGAGAAGTGCTCCAGATCGCGCACATACACATGCAGCAGATAGTCCATGTCGCCGGTCAGGGCGTGGCAAGCCACCACTTCATCCCATGCCTGCACGCTGTCGACGAAGTGCCCGATCGCGGCCTGGTCATGCTTTTCCAGCTGGACGCGCACGAACGCCTGCAGCCCCAGACCGAGCCGGCGGGGCTCCAGGCGCGCGCCATAGCCGACGATCACCCCTTCGCTTTCCAGCCGCTGCAGGCGGCGCAGGCAGGCCGACGGCGACAGGTTCACCCGCGTCGCCAGCTCCGCGTTGGTGGCGCGACCATCACGCTGGATTTCGGCCAGCAGACGTATATCCGTGCGATCGAACTGGACTTCTCCGGCCATTGTTGCCCCGCAACATGGTGAGTACGCAAGGATATTGCGCCAACAAGGTCAATCCGCGCAACTTTTGCAACCCTGTTGCGCGCCCCCTGCCCTAGCATCGTGGGTATCCCGTCAAGGAGTCTTCCATGGATCTCGCCCAGCCCCGCCGCGTCGAACACCAGCAGACCGACAAGGGCTACGTGCCGGTGTACACCACCGCGCTCGTCGAGCAGCCGTGGGACACCTATACCGCCGACGACCACGCCACCTGGAGCACGCTGTACCAGCGCCAGCGCGAACTGCTGGTCGGCCGCGCCTGCCAGGAGTTCCTGGATGCGCAGGACGAGATGGGCATGAGCGCGCACATGATCCCGCGCTTCGACCAGCTCAATGAAGTGCTGGGCGCGGCCACCGGCTGGACCCTGGTCGGCGTGGAAGGCCTGCTGCCGGAACTGGATTTCTTCGACCACCTGGCCAACCGCCGCTTCCCGGTGACGTGGTGGATCCGCCGCCCCGACCAGATCGACTACATCGCCGAACCGGACCTGTTCCACGACCTGTTCGGCCACGTGCCGCTGCTGATGAACCCGGTGTTCGCCAACTACATGGAGGCCTACGGCCGCGGCGGCGTCAAAGCACATGCGATCGGCCCGGAGGCGCTGCAGAACCTGACCCGCCTGTACTGGTACACGGTGGAGTTCGGCCTGATCGACACGCCCGAAGGCATGCGCATCTACGGTGCCGGCATCGTCTCCTCGAAGGGTGAATCGCTGTACTCGCTGGAGTCGGCCGCACCGAACCGCATCGGTTTCGACCTGCAGCGGATCATGCGCACGCGCTACCGCATCGACACCTTCCAGAAGACCTACTTCGTCATCGACAGCTTCGAGCAGCTGATGCAGGCGACGTCGCCGGACTTCACCCCGATCTATGCCGCGCTGGCCGACCAGGCGCACCTGCCGGCGGGCGACGTGCAGGCCGACGACCGCGTGTTCCAGGCGGGTACGGGCGAAGGCTGGGCTGATGGTGGGGATGTGTGAGGCGACAGCCGAGGTCCGGCTAGACTTCAAAAGCGTCTGCAGCTTTTGAAGATTAGGGGGTCAATCCTGGGTCTCCGCTATCCTGCACGGCATGACTGATGCATTTGCTTCGCTGCGCGTAACCGACGTCGCCTTCAACGACGACTTCATCCTGATGACCCTGGCCGACGGCCGCCGCACCCGGCAGCCGTTGCGCTGGGCGCCTGCGCTGTTCGAGGCCACGGCTGAACAGCGTGCGCAGTGGGTGCTCACGACCGATGGGCTGGGCGTGAACTGGCCCGCGCTGCTGCCGGCGCAGGAACGCGGCGTGGTCGATGTTCCGAACCAGGTGTGGGATGACCGCTATGAAGCCGCGCTGGCGCGCCTGAATGCGGCCGCGTGGTCGCTTGATGCGCTGTCCGATGACGACCAGCAGCTGGTGGCGCTGTGGCGGATGGAAGCGGACATCAACAAYGGCGGCTTCATGCAGTTYCTGTGCAACTGGGGCGACCCGACCTGCCAGCTGGCGCTGCGCGCGTTGCAGGCGATGGGCGCAACGCAGACGCACGCGATCCTGGCCGGCATGCGTGGTCTGCTGGACCGGCTGGAAGACGACCCGGCGATCAAGGAACTGACCGACCTGTATGGCGCGATGACCGAGCAGGAGCAGGAGGCACTGCATGCCTTCGATGAAGCGTATTTCGCGCGGCCGGAAGACTTGGCCCGGTTGGGTTTGAAGCATTTCGGCCCGGAGCCGTTGTAGAGCCGAGCGCACGCTCGGCTGCGTTTCAGTTACCGCGGATACGCCAGCAGTACCACCAGATCCTCATCACCTACCTGCTGCAGCGCATGGCTGCTGCCCTTGCGCGTAAGCAACGCATGCCCCGCACGCACGTCGTGCTGTTTTCCGTCCAGCACATAGCTGCCCTGCCCGCTCACGATGTAGTAGATCTCATCCTTGTGCTGCGGATGCAGGCCGATGCCCGCGCCCTTGTGCAGCACGCGCTTGCGCAGCACGAACGGCAGGCCCTGCGCATCGGCGAAGAACGGGTACGCCGTGGTCGGCCCGGCGCCGCCATGTGGGCCCGGTTGTGCGCGCGCCAGCGTGTCTTCGTGCACCACCTGCGAGGCACGCGCAGGATCGCCGCCCTGCCCCACCCCCATTACATCGCAGTCGATATCGCGCACCAGTGCAGGCTGCAGCGCCGGCAGAACCTGCACCGCCTCGCGCAGCACCAGGCACGCCACCGCGTTGGCGCCGGCCACGCTGAAGTGGGTGCCGTCGGCCTTGTGCTGTTCCGGCACGAACAGGAAGTACGGGCGTGCACCCTGCTCGCCCAGCGCGCGGATCCAGCGCATGCTGCGGTCGTTGAGGTCGATCAGTGCAACGTGCTCGCGTGTGGCCAGTTGCTGCATCGCCAACGTGTAACGCGCGTGCGTATCCAGCAGCGAACCGAAGTCGTACAGCAGCCGTGCCACCGGCGTGACCAGCACCGGCGTGGCACCCTGGTCACGCGCCACCTGCACGTAGCGCATCAGCATCCGCGGGTAGTCACTGTCCGGATCGGTATAACGCGTCCGGTCTTCGAACTTGGCATCGTTGTGGCCGAACTGGATCAGCAGCACGTCGCCGCGACGCAGTTCGCGGCCAATCGCATCCAGCCGCCCTTCGTCGATGAAGCTGCGCGTGCTGCGCCCACCCTTGGCGTGGTTCCGCACTTCGAAGCGCGCCGGATCCAGGTAGCTCTGCAGCGCCTGGCCCCACCCCGCCTGCGGCGCACGCTCGGGCCCATATTCGGCCGCAGTGGAGTCACCGGCAATGAACAACCGCACCGGCGCCGCATGCGCGGCGGCGCTCGACAGCAGCAACAGCAACAACAGCTTCCGCATGGCCGGGCCCTGGTAGTGCCGGCCGCTGGCCGGCAACTTCATGGA
>NZ_JBFTNR010000470.1:0-3399 GCF_056665995.1 Stenotrophomonas sp. 05L44_2 | reverse complement strand
GGTCATCAAGAAGCAGGACGAGGCCACGGCCCAAGGCCTGCTGAATCAGTCGCGCCGGCAGCAGGACACCGATCGCCGGGTGAATGACGAGATCGCGCAGCTGGAAACCAGCACGGCAGACGCTGCGCGCAATGAACGGCTCGGCCAGTACATGCAGACGCTGCAGCGAGGCCGCAAGCAGGCGGTGGCGGGCCTGGAGTCGCCGATCGGCAGTGCCACCTTCCAAGCCGATGCGGGCGCAGCGCGCACCGGTGCCGACAACGCGGCGGCGACCACTGCCGGGCTGCTGTCGCGTATCGATGCACCGCAGCTGCAGCGCCAGGGCGAGGCCTTCGGCTACGGCAAGCTGGCGACCGACATCGACATGGCCGCACATGAGAGCCGCGGGCAGCAGCTGATCGACCAGTTGCGCCTGCGCGGCATCCGTCGCCGGCCGGAGGTTGATCTGCTTGCCGGCCTGGCCACTTCTGCGGGTGGCGCAATGGCCGCCGGCGGTGGTGGCGGGTTCGCCGCTGCTGCGCCGCGCCTCGGCGCCAACTACTACGGGACCTACGACCCGCTCACCATGGGGACTGCCTGATGGCCAATCCATACCAGGCCGGGCAGGCGCTCGGCAGCGCGCTGTTCGGTAGCACCCAGGACACCTACACCAACCAGCTTGGCCGGCAGTACCAGGTCGAGCAGGCGCTGCAGGAGGCCCGGCAGGCGCGCTCGAAGGCGGTGCTCGGCGAGCAGAACGTGGCTAAGCGGCAGGTCATCGATGACCCAGATTTGCTTGGCCGAGTGCTGGGTGGCGATCTCGGCGCGCGGAACGAGTTTCTCACCGCAGCGTTGCTGTCTAACCCAGAAGTGAGCCTGAAAACGCTCGGTGATGGTCAAGACGCGATCATGCGCCAAGCCGTCTACGATCGCGCCACCAGCGGCGATCTTGGGGGGGCGGGCGCTGCCTCACTTGGCCTCACCACGAAGCCGCTGGAGATGACAAAGATCTCCGGCGATGTTGCGTTCAACCCCTACGCCCAGCCGAACCAGAACCTCAATGTCACGCCGCTTGGTGAGGCGTCGATCGGTCAGCGCAATGCATCTGCCGCGTCCAGCTATGCGACCGCAGCGCGTACCCGGCAGGCCATGGGGTTGGATGCGGCCAAGTACGCTGATCAGCGTAATGGCGGAACGCTCGGTGATCCGCCGCGTGGATCTGCCAAGCCTCCCAGCGCTGCGGAAATGAAGGCGCAGCAGGCCAATGCGACCAAGACTGCACAGCTTGGTAACGTCAATCGTGGTCTCGCCCGAATCGAGTCAGCCCTCGGCAACCTGGGCGGCGCGTTCGTGGACACCGGGCCGGTTGATCAGTACCTGGTTCGAAATACCGAGGCCGGCCAAGAGCTGGACGCGGCGGTTGGCGCGATCCAGAACTCGATGCTCGCCATGACCCGGGTTCCCGGCGTCGGCTCGCAGTCGGATTTGGAGGCGAGGATCGCTGCGCTGCAGTACCCGTCGCTGTCCAATGCGCCGGGGGTCAATGCGCGGACGCTGAAGCAGCTGAAGGACTTTGTGCAGGAGTTGCAGGGGATGAGTGCCGATGCATCTGGCACGTTGGGTGATGCACCTCCGCCGGCAGCTCCGCGCGGTCCGGGCCTTCCAGCAACTGGCGGCCCAGCACCTGGCGCCGTGCGCAATGGCTACCGCTTCCGCGGCGGGAACCCCGCCGATCGTAATGCGTGGGAGAAGATCTGATGGCTGGCCCTTTGCCCTGGGAGGAGTATCAGCAGCTGCAGGCCAAGCCCAGTCCGCGCGTTCCGCAGCCTGCGGAGGAGGTGGGGCCTTGGACGGAGTACCAGGACGTCCCTACGCTTGGCACGGTCCAGGCGTTGCCTCCGGATTTCTCCGGGGTGGAGGCCACCGTCGACAGCACGGCAGATGGCCGGCAGGCCGACGGCTGGAGGGCCGGCATTCCTCGCGATCTGGCGTTCGGTGCGCGCTCGGTGCTGCAAGGCATCGGCAGCCTGCTTGGCGCTGTCGGCGGCGACGCCCTCGGCGCGCTGGAGACCAAGGTCACCGGCCGGCCCGTGGACAGCTTCCGCGACAACGCTGCAGCGCTTGGCGACACGCTCGGGCTGCCCAAGGCGCAGACTGCTGGCGATCGCGTGCTCGGCGACGTTGGCGAAGCTCTGACCGGTACCGGCCTCACGCTGGGCGGTGGTGCGGCGCTGACCGCCGGCCGGCCCGTGGCGTCTCTCGCTCCCACACTGGGAGAGAGGGCAGGGGCTTTCCTCACCGCACAGCCTGCGCTGCAGGTCGCCAGCACCCTCGGCGGCTCTGCTGCAGCCAGCGGCACGCGCGAGGCCGGTGGTGGTGCTGGCGCGCAGATCCTTGCCAGCCTGGCCGGCGGTCTCGCTCCAGGCGCAATCCCGAGGCTGCCGACAAGCGGCGCGCTGTCCGCCGGTGCCCAAAACCTGACGCGCCGTGCCCTGCGTGGCAGTGACCCCGAACAGGTCCGGCAGACGCTCGGCGAATTTGCTGAGGCGGGCGTGCAACCGAGCATGGGCCAGGCCACGGGCAATCGCGTCCTGCAGGCAACCGAAACGCTGCTGGGTAGCATTCCCGGCTCTGCTGGTGTGATCGATCGATTCGCGCAGCGGCAAGCTGGCCAGTTCGGCAACCGCATCGATGAGATCGCATCCTCGCTGGCTCCGGGTGGTCAGGCCGTGGACCCTGAAATGGCAGGCCTCGCGATTCGGCAGGGAATCGCAGGGCCGGGTGGGTTCAAGGAAGCATCACGTGCCGAAAGCAATGCGCTCTATCAGGCTCTGGATGAGCTGATCCCRCAGGACTCGCGCGTGGATATTTCCAATGTGCAGGCGGCTCTGAGGGAGCTGAATCAGGCTATCCCTGGCGCGCCATCTACCTCGCGCCTGTTCCAGAATGCGCGCCTTGGCAGCATTGAGGGTGGGCTGATCGATGACACGCAGGGCGTGCAGGCACTGCTTACCCAGCCCGGCATGCAAGAGCAGGCCGATGCCTACCGCAACTATCTGCAGGCGCAGGCGCGATCGGTCGAGATGGAGAATGCCCGCCGCAAGTCGCTCGGAATGACGGTGATGGAGCCGGTTCCGACGGCGGACCAGATCGAGCAGAACGTCATGACCACCTTGGGCAACATGACCGACAACCGGCTCCCGTATGAAGCGCTGCAGAAGCTGCGGTCGCTGGTCGGTCGCGAGATCGACAAYGCCAACTTCGGCAGCGACGTGCCACGCAGCATGTGGCGCCCGGTGTATGCGGACCGGCTCCCGTATGAAGCGCTGCAGAAGCTGCGGTCGCTGGTCGGTCGCGAGATCGACAACGCCAACTTCGGCAGCGACGTGCCACGCAGCATGTGGCGCCCGGTGTATGCGG
>NZ_JBFTNR010000469.1:0-3403 GCF_056665995.1 Stenotrophomonas sp. 05L44_2 | reverse complement strand
CTTCAGGTGGTGGGGCTGACCGACGAGGAAATGGACGCGATCAAGCGCTGGTCCACGCGCGGTGTCCTGCAGGTGCTTGAGGAAGCGATGCCGCTGTGGATCACCGATCTGCATCGCGGCAATCTGCTGGACGATCCGGCGCTGGCCGCGCGGGTGGAGGCTGGCAGCGAGCGTGAGGGATCCAGTACCGGCATGTTGTTCATCGAGACGCTGGACTGGCGGCAGACGGCGGGTATCACCACGCTGGTGTTGGGGGCCGGGCAGGTCGGCAGTGTGGGTGAGCTGCTGCCACTGCGCCTGCGCCACGGCAAGGCACTGACGCTGGTCAGCCGCGAACGACAATGGGAGTTCATGCCGACCACCGATGGCGCGGTCGCGGTCGAGGACGACAACGTGCGCTGGATACTGGATGAGGCGGCGTTGCAGGCCTGGCATGACGTGCGGCCGCAACGCGGGACCTACCCGGTGTCGAATACGTTGCAGGTTGAAGTGGTGCCGACGTTCCTGCGCGATGCGAAGGGCGAAGTGATCCGCGAAATCGGCTGACCGCGCCGATGGCACCGATGGGGTCGGAGCCGCCTGCTGCGCAGACGGATCCGACCCCGATTCCATCAGGCCAGGCCTTCGGCCTTCAGCACCGCCTGCACGCCCGGATCGGCATCCATGCGCGCCTTGTAGGCGGCCAGGTTGTCCAGGCCCGACAGGTCGACCTTGGTGCCGGCCGCCCAGCGCAGGGTGATGTAGAAGTAGGGATCGGCGAAGCTGCGGAAGCCGGCCAGCCACGGCTTGTCGGCCAGCTGCCTGTCGGCGGTCTCGAACAGGGCGCGCAGGCGCTTGTGCGCGGCGGCGCGGATCGCGTCGTACTGGCCTTCATCGGCGATGAACTTGCCCGGCGCGAACAGCGGCGAGAACGCCGGGTGCACGTCGGAGTTGACGAAGGCCAGCCAGCGGGTGGCTTCAGCGCGCTGGCGTGGGCTGCCATCGCCGCCGAGACCGGCCTGCGGGTAGCTGTCGGCGATGTAGCCCATGATCGCCGCGTTCTGCACCAGCACGAAGTCGCCATCGACGATCGCCGGTACCGCGCCGGCCGGATTGATCTTGAGGAATTCCGGACCCTTCAGGGTGTCCTTGTTCAGCAGTTCAACCTCGAACGGCTGGCCGGTCCACTGCAGTGCGATGTGGTCGGCGGTGGAACAGGCACCGGGCTTGCTGTACAGCTTCATGGGAACTCCAGGCGGGGTGTGGCGGGAAACCACCACTATCCCAGAGCCCAGCCGCACGCGGCAACGCTGCCACCGGCAACGGATCGTTACGACTGCCGGGGCTTGAGGTTCTGCACTTTGTAGAAGGTGTGATCGCCGATGGTGGCCACCTGGTAGGCGTTGCGCCAGTTCGGGCTGGCGATGGCCAGCGCAGCGAAGTGGCTGGCGCCAGGCACGATCTCGCGGCGCTCGCCGGCCGGCAGCGCCCAGTTGCGCTCGGCGTCGAAGGCCACGTCCATCGCTTCACTCCACGCCGCATCGTTGCCCAGCTGGGTGCCGGGGGAGACGATGGTGGGGGCGAACTGCTTGCGCGCGGTCACCACCTGGCACATCGAGTCGCCCCACAGGCCACTGTCGAGGCGACGCAGGGCGACCTCGGCCACGGCCTGCTGGCCACGCAGGGTCTGGTCGCGGGCTTCCAGGTAAACGGTGGTGCTCAAACACAATGAATCAGCGGCCGGCTGCGGCAGCAACTGCGACAGCCAGAGAATCCAGGCCAGTTTCATATAACTCCTTGCTCCGTGTGGGACGCACCTGGCGGTTCCGGCAGCGCAGGCTGCTGGAGGCGGGGTACGACTTGGCGTCATGGGGAGGCGGCCATCGGGGCTGCCCCGTGGGCGGCCCCAAGAACACGATCGTGGATCGATCGGCGGGGTCCGCACCGGCTCACCGGAAACTGGCTGGTGAGCAGAAAGTCGGCGCAAGGTAGGGGGGCATTGCCGAACGCATCCTGAATCGTCTGGCTTGACATTCAGCTTGGGGGCCGGTGACGGAAATCACATTCCGGTCCCCATTCAGGTGCTCATCAGAGCGCGGCGGCGAGCCGGCTGCCCTGATCGATCGCACGTTTTGCATCGAGTTCGGCGGCCACGTCTGCACCACCGATCAGGTGAGAGGCGATGCCTGCTGCCTGCAGTTCGGCCTGCAGCACGCGCTGCGGTTCCTGGCCGGCACAGATCACCACGTGGTCGACCGGCAGCAGCTGTTCGCTGCCGTCCACGCGGATGCGCAGGCCCGCATCGTCCACGCCGAGGTACTCGACACCACCCAGCATGCGCACGCCCTTGGCCTTCAGCGTGGCGCGGTGGATCCAGCCGGTGGTCTTGCCCAGGCGTGCCCCGGGCTTGCCGGCACTGCGCTGCAGCAGCCACAGCCTGCGCGGCGACGCCTCCACGGCCGGGCGGGCCAGTGCACCGCGGGCCTCGAAGGTGGCATCCACGCCCCATTCGGCCATCCAGCGTTGCGGGTCCAGCGATGGCGAGGGGCCGTCATGGGCAAGGAACTCGCCGACATCGAAGCCGATGCCACCTGCGCCGATGATGGCGGCGCTGGCACCCACCTCGACCCGGCCCAGCAGCACGTCCAGGTAGTTGACCACCTTGGCGTGGTCGGCACCGGGGAAGTCGACCTTGCGCGGCAGGATGCCGGTGGCCAGTACGACCTCGTCGAAGCCGGCCAGGCTGGCCGCGTCGGCACGGGTGCCCAGGCGCAGCTGCACGCCGGTCTCGCCCAGCTTGTGGCGGAAGTAGCGCAGGGTCTCGTGGAACTCTTCCTTGCCGGGAATGCGCTTGGCCACGTTGAACTGGCCACCGATCTCCTCGCTGGCGTCGAACAGGGTGACCTGGTGGCCGCGTTCGGCAGCGACCGTAGCGCAGGCCAGGCCGGCCGGGCCGGCGCCGACCACGGCCACCCGCTTCGGTGCGGTGGTCGGGGTGTAGACCAGCTCGGTCTCGTGGGCGGCACGCGGGTTGACCAGGCAACTGGCCAGCTTGTTTTCGAACACGTGGTCCAGGCAGGCCTGGTTGCAGGCGATGCAGGTGTTGATGGCTTCGGCGCGGCCGGCGCGGGCCTTGTTCGGCCACTGCGGGTCGGCCAGCAGCGGACGGGCCAGCGACACCATGTCGGCACCGCCATCGGCGAGGATGCGTTCGGCGACCTCGGGCATGTTGATGCGGTTGGTCGCCACCAGCGGCAATGACACATGCGGCTTGAGCTTGGCGGTGACCGCGGCGAATGCGCCACGCGGTACCGACGTGGCAATGGTCGGAATGCGCGCTTCATGCCAGCCGATGCCGGAATTGAGGATCGTCGCACCGGCGGCCTCGATGGCCTGGGCCTGCTGCACGATCTCTTCCCAGTTG